>NZ_JAYSGF010000011.1:0-131830 GCF_041912965.1 Chromobacterium sp.
TAGGTCAGGGTGCCGGAGCGGGACACGATGCCGATGCGGCCTGGGTTGTGGATGTGCCACGGCATGATGCCGATCTTGCACTCGCCCGGGGTGATGATGCCAGGGCAGTTCGGGCCGATCAGGCGGATGCCGGCTTCGTCGACGGCCTTCTTCACGTAGAGCATGTCCAGGGTGGGCACGCCTTCGGTGATGCAGACGATCAGCTTCACGCCGCTGTCGATGGCTTCCAGGATGGAATCCTTGGCGAAGGCCGCGGGTACGTAGATCACCGAGGCGTCGGCCTGGGTCTGACGCACGGCGTCCTTCATGGTGTTGAACACCGGCAGGCCCAGGTGCTCGGAACCACCCTTGCCCGGGGTCACGCCGCCTACGACCTTGGTGCCCACTTTCAGCGCCTGCTCGGCGTGGAAAGTGCCATTCTTGCCGGTGAAGCCTTGCACCAGCACTTTGGTGTCTTTGTTTACCAATACGCTCATTTTGTATTCCTCAGCTCAGTGCGGGTCTCAGGCAGCGGCCTTGACGGCGGCGACGATCTTCTCGGCAGCGTCGTTCAGACCCTGGGCGGAAGTCAGTTTCAGACCGGAATCGTCCAGGATCTTGGCGCCCAGTTCGGCGTTGTTGCCTTCCAGACGCACCACTACCGGCACGGTCACGTTCACTTCCTTCACCGCGGCGATGATGGCCTCGGCGATCATGTCGCAACGCACGATGCCGCCGAAGATGTTGATCAGCACGCCCTGCACCGAGGTATCGGCCAGGATCAGCTTGAACGCCTCGATCACGCGCTCCTTGGTGGCGCCGCCGCCCACGTCCAGGAAGTTGGCCGGCTGGCCGCCCTTCAGCTTGATGATGTCCATGGTGGCCATCGCCAGGCCGGCGCCGTTCACCATGCAGCCGATATTGCCTTCCAGCGCCACGTAGTTCAGATCGAACTCGGAAGCCTTCACTTCGCGTTCGTTTTCCTGGCTCTTGTCGCGTTGCGCCAGCAGTTCCGGGTGACGGTACAGCGCATTGGAATCCAGGTTGATCTTGCCGTCCACGCAGGCCAGCTGGCCGTTTTCGCGCAGCGCCAGCGGGTTCACTTCGAACAGGGCGAAGTCGTTTTCAACGAAGGCCTTGTAAGAACCCAGCATCAGCTTGGTGAAGGCGGCAACCTGCTCGCCCTTCAATTCCAGCGCGAACGCGGCGTCGCGGGCCTGGAACGGCTGCATGCCCACCAGCGGATCGACCTCGATCTTGATGATCTTTTCCGGGGTTTCCTCGGCGACCTTCTCGATTTCCACGCCGCCTTCGGTGGACACCATGAACACCACGCGCTGGCTGCCGCGGTCAACCACGGCGCCCAGGTAGAGCTCGCGCTGCACCGGGTACATGTCTTCGCACACCAGCACGCTGTTCACCGGCTGGCCGGCCGCGTCGGTCTGGTAGGTCACCAGGTTCTTGCCGATCAGGCCCTTGGCCACTTCGGCGGCTTCTTCGCGGCTTTTCACCACTTTCACGCCACCGGCCTTGCCGCGGCCGCCGGCATGCACCTGGGCCTTGACGACGGCGAATTTGCCGCCCAGTTTGTCATAAGCGGCAGCGGCTTCTTCCGGCGTAGCGGCCAGAATGCCCTGTTGCACCGGCAGGCCGTACTTGGCCAGCAGCTCTTTCGCTTGGTATTCGTGCAGGTTCATCTATGGTTTCCTTTCGGAGAAATGGATGGCGGGCCGAGGCCGACGCCCAATTTCTTTGAGTCGCTTGTAAACCTTGAATGTATCTGGCGCGCGGCGCTTACCCCCCAGGCTACGCGCCGCCGCCGCATACTCCGTCAATCGGCCCCCGAGGGGGCCGTTTTGCCGAGCCGTGCGCGATTGTACACGACCCGGCCAACGCTTAGCCGTGCAAAGCGCGCTTGTCTGCGGCCAGCGCCGCTTCGTGTATCACTTCCGACAAGGACGGGTGGGCGTGGACAATGCGCGCCAAGTCTTCGCTGGCGGCCTTGAACTCCATCGACACCACGCCTTCGCTGACCAGCTCGGACACCATCGGGCCTATCATGTGCAGGCCCAGGATGCGGTCGGTCTTGGCGCAAGCCAGGATCTTGACCGTGCCTTGCGCCTGGCCCAGGCCCAGCGCGCGGCCGTTGGCGCCAAAGCCGGAACTGCCCTTCTTGTACTCGACGCCCTCGGCTTTCAGCTGCTCTTCGGTCTTGCCGACCCAGGCGATTTCAGGCGAAGTGTAGATCACCCACGGAATCACGCCGAAGTCCACGTGCGGCTTCTGGCCGGCGATGCGCTCGGCCACGGCCACGCCCTCTTCCGACGCCTTGTGCGCCAGCATCGGGCCGCGCACCACGTCGCCGATCGCCCAGACATTGGGCAGATTGGCGTGGCAGTGATCGTCCACCACCACGAAACCGCGCTCGTCCAGCTGCAGGCCCACCACGTCCGCGCCCAGGCCCTGGGTGTTGGGCACGCGGCCGATGGACACGATCAGCTTGTCGAACTCGGCCTTGACCGCTTCGCCGTTCAGTTCGTAATTGACGGTGACGCTCTTCTTGCCAGCCTTCACTTCGCCGATCTTGACGCCCAGCTTGATGTCGAGGCCGGTGTCCTTGGTCAGGGTCTTGAAGGCTTCCTTGGCGATCTGTTGATCCGCGGCGGCGAGGAAGGTCGGCATCGCTTCCAGGATGGTGACTTCCGCGCCCAGACGCTTCCAAACCGAGCCCATTTCCAGGCCGATCACGCCTGCGCCGATCACGCCCAGGCGCTTGGGCACCTCGGTCAGCGCCAGCGCGCCTTCATTGTCCAACACCAGCTTGTTGTCAGTAGCCAGGCCCGGCAGCGCGCGCGGGCTGGAGCCGGTGGCCACGATCACGTGGCTGGCTTCCAGGGTGTCCACCACCTTGCCGCCGTCGCTGACTTCGATCAGCCACTTGTCGCCCTGGCGGCCCTTGAAGGCGGCCAGGCCGTGGATGTTGGCGACCTTGTTCTTCTTGAACAGGAAATTGATGCCGGCGGCGTTCTTGGTGATGATGTCGCTCTTGCGCGCAATCATCTGCGCCACGTCCATCTTGGCGCCGGACACGCTGATGCCGTGCTTGGCGAAGTCGTGCTGCACCGCATGGAAGTTTTCCGACGACTGCAGCAGCGCCTTGGACGGAATGCAACCCACGTTCAGGCAGGTGCCGCCCAGCGACGGCTTGCCTTCCGGATTCTTGAACGCGTCCACGCAGGCGGTGTTGAAACCCAGCTGGGCGGCGCGGATGGCGGCCACATAGCCGCCGGGACCGCCGCCGATCACCACAACATCAAACGATTGGCTCATCTTGTTTTCCTTGGTCGGTGGCGGGCGCGCGGCCCGCCGGCTGCCGGGTCTATTTGCCGACCTTCAGCAGCAGAATGCCGAATGCGATCATGAACAGGCAGAGAATGCTTTTGCCGATCAGGCTGTACAGGTCCTCGCGCACGCCGTTGCGGCGTTTTTTCCAGGTCAGCCAGCCTATGGCCACGCCGGCCAGGATGGCGGCGATTCCGTAAAACCAGTCGGGCAACTGCATTCAAGCTCCATTCATCGCAAGACAGGCCGGGAGCGCGCTCCCGGCCGCGGGTGATTACAAGTCGAGGATCAGGCGGGCCGGATCTTCAATCGCGTCCTTGATCGCCACCAGGCTCAGCACGGCTTCGCGGCCGTCGATGATGCGGTGGTCGTAGGACTGGGCAAGATACATCATCGGACGCACCACCACTTGACCGTTCTCAACCACGGCGCGCTCCTTGGTGGCGTGCATGCCCAGGATCGCGGACTGCGGCGGGTTGATGATCGGGGTGGACATCATCGAACCGAAGGTGCCGCCGTTGGAGATGGTGTAGGTGCCGCCGGTCAGTTCTTCCACGGTCAGCTTGCCTTCCTGCGCGCGCTTGCCGAATTCGGAGATCTGCTTCTCGATGTCGGCCAGGCTCAGCTGGTCGGCGTTGCGGATCACCGGCACCACCAGGCCGCGCGGGCTGCCCACGGCCACGCCGATGTCGAAGTAGCCGTGATAGATGATGTTGTTGCCATCCACCGAGGCGTTGACGATGGGGTATTTCTTCAGCGCGGCGACCACGGCCTTGACGAAGAAGCCCATGAAGCCCAGCTTGATGCCGTGCTCCTTCTCGAAGCGATCCTTGTACTTGGCGCGCAGGTCCATCACCGGCTTCATGTTCACTTCATTGAAGGTGGTGAGGATGGCGTTGGTCTGCTGCGACAGGATCAGACGCTCGGCCACGCGCTGGCGCAGACGGGACATCGGCACGCTCTGTTCCGGACGGTCGGACAGGATGGCGGCGACATTGACCGCGGCCGGGGTGGCGGACAGCGCGGCGCCGGAACCGATCACCGGACCGGCCTGGGCCGGAGCGGCTTGCTTGGCGGCCTGCACGTCTTCCTTCAGCACGCGGCCGTCGCGGCCGGAACCGGCGACCTTGGACAGATCCACGCCGGTTTCGGCGGCCAGCTTGGCAGCGGACGGCATGGCGGCGGCGCCAGCCGGAGCGGCGGCGGGCGCCGGGGCGGCTGCCGGAGCCGGAGCGGCTGCAGCGGCCGGAGCCACGTCACCGGCCTTGGCGGCGGTGTCGATCTTGGCGATCAGTTGGCCGGACACCACGGTGGCGCCGTCTTCCACGATGATTTCAACGATCACGCCTGCCTGGGGCGCCGGCAGTTCCAGCACCACCTTGTCGGTTTCCAGGTCGATCAGGTTCTCGTCGCGGCTGACGGCTTGGCCAACCTTCTTGTGCCAGCTCATCAGCGTGGCTTCGGATACGGACTCGGGCAGTTGCGGGACGGTGACTTCAATCAGCATGTTCTTCTCCATGTAGAGGCAGCCCTCCGGCTGCCTCGAACTCATTCAGTGGTTATTTGGCGACCGACATGGCTTCTTCAACGAAAGCCTTGAGTTGGGCGACGTGTTTGCTCATATAGCCTACGGCCGGGGAAGCGGACGACGGACGACCGGCGAAGGACAGCGACTGCTTGGCGCCCAACAGGCCTTCCAGACGATGGCGGATCTGATACCAGGCACCCTGGTTGCGCGGCTCTTCCTGCACCCACATCACTTCGCGAGCCTGCGGGAAGCGCGCCAGTTCGGCGGCCACTTGCTCGGTCGGGAACGGATACAGCTGCTCGATGCGCACGATGGCGATATCGTCCTCCAGACCGCGTTCCTTGCGGGCGGCGGCGAGGTCGTAATACACCTGGCCGGCGCACAACAGCACGCGCTTGACCTTCTTGGCATCCTGCACCACCGCGTCACCGATCACCGGGCGGAAGCTGCCATTGGTGAACGCTTCGATCGGGCTCATCGAATCCTTGAAGCGCAGCAGGCGCTTGGACAGGAAGATCACCAGCGGCTTGCGGTACGGACGCAGCACCTGGCGACGCAGCATGTGGAACATCTGCGAGGCTTCGGACGGCATCACCACCTGCATATTGTGCTCGGCGCACAGTTGCAGCCAACGCTCCAGGCGCGCGGACGAGTGTTCCGGGCCCTGGCCGTCGTAGCCGTGCGGCAGGATGGTGGTCAGGCCGCACAGACGGCCCCACTTGGTCTCGCCGGAGGAAATGAACTGGTCGATGGCCACCTGGGCGCCGTTGGCGAAATCGCCGAACTGGGCCTCCCAGATCACCAGCTGATCCGGAGCGGAACAGGCATAGCCGTACTCATAGGCCAGCACCGCTTCTTCGTTCAGGATGGAGTCGATCACCAGGAAATCGGCCTGGTTGTCGGACATATTGCGCAGCGGCACATAGCTGCCCTGGTCCCAGCTCTCGCGGTTCTGGTCGTGCAGCACCGAATGGCGATGGGAGAAGGTGCCGCGGCCGGAGTCTTCGCCGGACAGGCGCACGCCGAAGCCGTTGGTCACCAGGCTGGCGTAAGCCAGGGTCTCGGCCATGCCCCAGTCCGCGTTCTGCTCGCCGGCGGCCATCGCCTTGCGCGCGGTCAGCACTTTCTGCACCGTCGGGTGCAGCTTGAAGCCTTCCGGCAGCGAGGTGAACTTGTCGGTCAGGCGCTGGATGTCGGCCTGCGGCAGCGAGGTGTCGGTCGGATGCGCCCAGTGGGTGCCCAGGTACTGGCTGAAGTCCAGCGCGTGTTCGCGCTTGTAATTGGTCAGCGCGGTCTGCTCTACGTGCTCGCCCTTGTCCAGCGCGTCGCGGTAGGCCTGGATCTGCGCGTCGGTTTCTTCCGCCTTCAGCACGCCTTCCTGCACCAGGCGCTCGGCATACATCGCGCGCACGCCTTGATGCTTGGCGATCTTCTTGTACATCATCGGCTGGGTCAGGAACGGGTCGTCGCCCTCGTTGTGGCCCAGTTTGCGATAGCACACCAGATCGATGACCACGTCCTTCTTGAAGGTCATCCGGTAGTCCAGCGCGGCCTGCATCACATAGCAGACGGCTTCCGGATCATCGCCGTTGACGTGGAAGATCGGCGCTTCGATCATCTTGGCCACATCGGTGCAATACATGGTGGAGCGGATGTCGCGGGTATCCGAGGTAGTGAAGCCCACTTGGTTGTTGATCACGATGTGTATCGTGCCACCGGTGCCGTAGCCGCGGGTCTGCGACAGGTTGAAAGTGCCCTGGTTGACGCCCAGGCCGCCGAAGGCGGAGTCGCCGTGGATCAATACCGGCACCGCGGTCTTGCGTTCCGCGTCCTTGCGGCGTTCCTGACGCGCGCGCACCGAGCCTTCCACCACCGGGTTGACGATTTCCAGGTGCGAGGGGTTGAACGCCAGCGACACGTGCATCGGACCGTCGGCGGTCGGGATGTCGGAGGAGAAGCCCATGTGGTACTTCACGTCGCCGGAGGCCATTTGCTGGGCGGCCTTGCCTTCGAATTCGGCGAACAGATCGCGCGGCAGCTTGCCCAGGGTGTTGACCAGCACGTTCAGACGGCCGCGGTGGGCCATGCCGATGATCAGTTCCTGCACACCCTGGCCGGTGGCGTTCTGGATCAGGTGATCCAGCGCGGCGATGGCGGATTCGCCGCCTTCCAGCGAGAAGCGCTTCTGGCCGACGTATTTGGTGTGCAGATAGCGTTCCAGCGTCTCGGCGGCGGTGATCTGCTTCAGGATGCGCTGCTTCTTGGCCGCGTCGTAACGCGGCGTGGACAGATCGCCCTCGAAGCGTTTTTGCACCCAATGCTTTTCATCCGACTTGGTGATGTGCATGTACTCGACGCCGATATTGCCGCAGTAGGTCTGCTTCAGGCGCGCCAGAATGTCGGACAGCGGCATTTTCTGCGGGCCCACCAGCGAGCCGGCGTTGAATTGCACCGCCATGTCGGCGCCGGTCAGGCCGTGGGTAGCCGGGTCCAGTTCGCGCACCAGTTCCTGATCCATGCGCTTCAAGGGGTCCAGGTTGGCCTGGCGGCTGCCCAGCACGCGGTAGGCGGAAATCAGTTTCAGCACCCCCACCTGCTTTTGCATGGTCTCCCATTCCGCCCCGCTGCTGGCGCGCTGGCCGGCGGCCGGCTTCTTGGCCAGCTGAATGAAGGATTCCTGGATCGGCATGTGCGGCACATCGCGTTCGGCAGCGCCGGGCGCTTGCGCCAGCTTGTCGAAATAGTCGCGCCACTCATTCGGAACGGAATTGGCGTCAGCGAGGTACTGTTCGTACAGCTCCTCGATGAACGGTGCATTCCCACCGAACAGGTAAGAATGGCTGTACATGGATTGCATCATGGGGCTACCCTTTGTCGTTTCTGTGCGGAATCCGGCCAGCTACGCCCTGGCGCGAACTCCCTGTTGCTGCATGGGGAAAACGCTATCGGAAAAACTTGTTGTTGTGCTTCCCATAACATTCTGCCCTTGACCGGCCCTGGCTTCGGGCCGGAAAAAAAGGCTGGCTGAAGCCCTGCTCCAGCCAACCCTCGTTCCTGCTTACTTGCGTTTCTCCACCGCAGTGAAGTCTCGGCGCGGAGCGCCGGTGTACAACTGGCGCGGGCGGCCGATCTTCATCGCCGGGTCGGAGATCATTTCGCTCCAGTGAGCGATCCAGCCCACGGTGCGGGCCAGCGCGAAGATCGGGGTGAACATCGACACCGGGATGCCGATCGCCGACAACACGATGCCGGAGTAGAAGTCCACGTTCGGGTACAGCTTGCGCTCGATGAAGTAGGGATCGGACAGCGCGATCTTTTCCAGTTCCATCGCCAGCTTGAACTTGGGATCGTTGTGCAGGCCCAGCTCGTTCAGCACTTCGTCGCAGGTCTGCTTCATGATGGAGGCGCGCGGGTCCATGTTCTTGTACACGCGGTGGCCGAAGCCCATCAGCTTGTAACGCTTGTCCTTCACGCCCTGCATGAAGTCGGCCACGTTCTCCACGCTGCCGATCTCGTCCAGCATCTTCAGCACGGCTTCGTTGGCGCCGCCATGGGACGGGCCCCACAGGCAGGCGATGCCGGCGGCGATACACGCGAACGGGTTGGCGCCGGAAGAGCCGGCCAGACGCACGGTGGAGGTGGAGGCGTTCTGCTCGTGGTCGGCGTGCAGGGTGAAGATGCGGTCCAGCGCGCGCGCCAGCACCGGGTTCACCTTGTACTCTTCGCACGGAGTGGAGAACATCATGTGCAGGAAGTTTTCCGCGTAGGTCAGGCCGTTTTTCGGGTAGGAGAACGGCAGGCCCTTGTTGTAGCGGTAAGCTTGCGCGGCGATGGTCGGCAGCTTGGCCACCAGGCGATGCGCGGAAATGCGGCGATGCTCAGGATTGGAGATGTCCAGCGAGTCATGGTAGAAGGCGGACAGCGCGCCCACCACGCCCACCATCACCGCCATCGGGTGCGCGTCGCGGCGGAAGCCCTTGAACAGGCTCATCAGCTGATCATGCAGCATATTATGACGCATGATGCCCCGCTCGAAGTCCTTGCGCTGCGCCGCGGTCGGCAGTTCGCCGTTCAGCAGCAGGTAGCAGACTTCCAGATAGTCGCTCTTCTCGGCGAGCTGCTCGATCGGGTAGCCGCGGTAGTAGAGCTGGCCCAGGTCGCCGTCGATGAAGGTGATGCCGGACTCGCAGCTGGCGGTGGCCAGGAAACCCGGGTCAAACGTGAACATGCCGGTTTTGGAAAAGGTGCGGATGTCGACAACATCCGGCCCCAAAGTGCCACTCTGGACCGGCAGATCCAGAGTGTCCTTACCCTCGTTGTATGTGAGCGTTACTTTGCGATCAGTTTCCACAGCAATACTCCCAGTCGGTTTATGGTCGTTGTAATTGGGGTGATGCACAGCCGTCAGAGCGAGCGGAGGATCGCCACGATGGCCATTTCTTCCGGATCGTCCAGATCGGCCTTGCCGCTGACGACATCCAGAAAATCGGTATCGGGCAAATCCAGCAACCGCCGATAAGCCTCAATCTCGACGGGGGTCAGCTGATCGAAGGGACCGGCGAAGAATTTCTCCAGCACCAGGTCCAGTTCCAGCAAGCCCCGCCGCGACCGCCAACGGATCCGCTTGAGTTCAATCGGATCGTAGGCGCTCATACTGCACGCTTGACCATCAGGTCCTTGATCTTGCCAATCGCCTTGGTCGGGTTCAGGCCCTTAGGACACACGTCCACGCAGTTCATGATGGTGTGGCAGCGGAACAGACGATACGGGTCTTCCAGGTTGTCCAGGCGCTCCTTGGTGGCTTCGTCGCGGGTATCCGCGATGAAGCGATAGGCGGCCAACAAGCCGGCCGGACCGACGAACTTGTCCGGGTTCCACCAGAACGACGGGCAGGAGGTCGAGCAGCACGCGCACAGGATGCACTCGTACAAACCATCCAGCTCCTTGCGGTCTTCCGGCGACTGCTTGCGTTCGCGTTCCGGCGGCGGCGTGTCGTTGACCACATAGGGCTTGATCGAGTGGTACTGCTTGAAGAACTGGGTCATGTCCACGATCAGATCGCGGACCACCGGCAGGCCCGGCAGCGGACGCAGCTCGATCGGCTGTTTCAGATCACGGAAGTCGGTCAGGCAGGCCAGACCGTTCTTGCCGTTGATGTTCATCGCGTCGGAACCGCACACGCCTTCGCGGCAGGAGCGGCGGAAGCTCAGCGTGTCGTCCTTCACCTTCAGCTTGACCAGCGCGTCCAAGAGCTTGTGCTCGGTGGAGTTCATGTCCACGCTGATGTCCTGCATATACGGCTTGGCATCGGTTTCCGGGTTGTAGCGGTAGATGCGGAATTTGACGGTTTCGGTAGTCATCTTGATGGCACCCTTAGTAGGAGCGGGTCTTCAGCGCGATCGTATCGACCGACAGCGGCTTCAGATTGACCGGCTTGTAGTCCAGACGGTTGGCTTCGCGATACCACAGCGTGTGCTTCAGCCAGTTCTTGTCGTCGCGGCCGTTCGGGGTTTCCTCGGTGTCCTTGGCATCGTCGCGCACATGGGCGCCACGGCTCTCGGTGCGGGCATTCGCCGAGATCATCGTGGCCTTGGCCACTTCGATCAGGTTCTCCAACTCCAGCGCCTCGATGCGGGCGGTGTTGAAGACATTGGACTTGTCGGAGATTTCGGTACGCTGCACCATCTTCTCCACTTCCAGAATCTTCTCCACGCCTTCGGCCAGCATGTCCTTGAAGCGGAACACGCCGCAGTGCGCCTGCATGGTGCGCTGCATCGCCTCGCGCGCGTCATTGACTTGCACGCCGCCGGTCTGAGTGTTCAGGCGCTCGACGCGGGCGACGGAGCGCTCGACATCGGCCAGCGCCAGTTCCGGCAGATCCTCCGGATGCTGCTTGATGTACTCGATCATTGAGTTGGCCGAGCTCTTGCCGAATACCAGCAAGTCCAGCAGCGAGTTGGTGCCCAGGCGGTTGGCGCCGTGCACCGACGCGCACGCGCATTCGCCAGCGGCGTAGAAGCCCTGCACTTTTTCGCCATGCACCACCACTTCGCCGTGGTAGTTGGTGGGAATGCCGCCCATCTGGTAATGGCAGGTCGGCACCACCGGAATCGGGGCCTTGATCGGGTCCACGCCGGCGAACTTGATCGAGATCTCGCGGATGCCCGGCAACTTGGACATGATCACTTCCGGATCCAGGTGGGTGATGTCCAACAGCACGTGATCCTTGTTCGGGCCACAGCCGCGGCCTTCGTTGATCTCGGTCACCATCGCGCGCGACACCACGTCGCGGGACGCCAGGTCCTTGGCGTTGGGCGCGTAGCGCTCCATGAAGCGCTCGCCCTGCGCATTGCGCAGAATGCCGCCTTCGCCGCGCACGCCTTCGGTGATCAACACGCCGGCGCCGGCCACGCCGGTCGGGTGGAACTGCCAGAACTCCATGTCTTCCAGCGGGATGCCGGCGCGGGAGGCCATGCCCAGGCCGTCGCCGGTATTGATGAAGGCATTGGTGGACGAGGAGAAGATGCGACCGGCGCCGCCGGTGGCGAACAAGGTGGCCTTGGCCTGGAACACGACGATTTCCGAGGTTTCCATTTCCATGGCGATCACACCCTGGACATTGCCTTCGGCATCGCGGATCAGATCCAGCGCCATCCATTCAACGAAGAAATGGGTGTTGGCGCGCACATTGCGCTGGTACAGCGCGTGCAGCATGGCGTGACCGGTGCGGTCGGCGGCGGCGCAGGCGCGGCGCACCGGCTTCTCGCCGAAATTCGACATATGGCCGCCGAACGGGCGCTGGTAGATGGTGCCGTCGGCATTACGGTCGAACGGCATGCCGAAGTGCTCCAGCTCCACCACCACCTTGGGCGCTTCGCGGCACATGAATTCGATGGCGTCCTGGTCGCCCAGCCAGTCCGACCCCTTGACGGTGTCGTACATATGCCAGTGCCAATGATCTTCCTCGGAGTTGCCGAGCGAAGCGGACACGCCGCCCTGGGCAGCCACGGTGTGGGAACGGGTCGGGAACACCTTGGACAGCACCGCTGTCTTCAGGCCGGCCTCGGACAATTGCAGGGCCGCGCGCATGCCTGCTCCGCCTGCCCCAACGATAACGGCGTCGAAATGACGAACAGGAATACCCATTACAGCCCCCAGACCACTTTAACGGAATAGATAAAACAGGAAACCAGCCAGACGATGGTGAACACATGCAGCGCCAGACGGGTGCCCGCCGGCTTCACGTAATCCATCCACAGGTCGCGGATGCCCACCCAGACGTGCAGGAACAACGCGGTCAGGGTCACTTGGGTCAGCACCTGCACCCAGACCTGGCCGAAGAACGCTTTCCAGCCTTCGTAGCCGGACGGCATGGTCAGCAGGAACAAAGCCAAAGCCACGGTATAGATCAGCATGATCACCGCGGTCACGCGCTGCATAATCCAATCGCGCAGGCCATAGCCGGCGCCGACGACATTGCGATTTACCATAGAGCGACTCCCAGAACCACGGTCAGCGCCAGGCTGACGGCCACGACGGTCTTGGCGGTGGCGCGGGCGGTTTGCAATTCGAGGCCCTTGTGAATATCAAGGAACAGGAAACGGATACCGGCACAGAAGTGGTGCATATAAGCCCACAACAGGCCCAGCAGCACCAGCTTCATCAGCGGGTGGCCGACCACGGCGCGGTAGGTTTCGAACGATTCGGCCGAACTCAGCGAACCGTGCAGCAGGTAAATCAACAGTGGGAGAGAAAAGAACAGCGCAACACCGCTGATCCGGTGCAAGATCGAGACGATGCCGGGAATCGGCAATCTGATCTTGGCCAGATCCAGGTGCTTTGGACGTTGCTTCTGCATATGGCTTCCTTGGATGTTTTTAGAACCAAGAGGTTACACAACAGACGGTCCGCTTCGAGACCGCCCGCTTGAGGGGCTCCGTTGTTGTTATGGCTGGATGCCCATCATTACCGCTCATGCCGCACCAGGAATATCGCGGTGCAATATGACCCGGGGATTCTAGCAAAACTAGACCGGCCGCGGCCCGTTTTTTGCCGCGCGCCAGTCTGGCGATACTGCTTCAAAAGCCCGCCGCTTCAAGCTCGGCGGGCGGTATAGGCCCAATTGTGGGTCAGACAATAACGTTGCCGCCACTCCAGCGGCGCTCCATCCATGGAGCCGGAAATACGCACCAGGCTCAAAGCCGGTACCTCGGCCACCATGCCGGTCACGCCCAGCAGCGCGCTCTCCTCGCGCGGCAGCATCACCGCGCGAAACTGCTCGCACAACACCTTCAGGCGGATGCCGAAACGCTGCTGCAGCGCCTGGTACACGCCGGACGAACCGCGCAGCCAGCGCGCGTCCAGTCCATCGAACTCATCCGCCGGCAGAAAGGCCTCGTCCACTGCCACCGGAATACCGTGCCAGCGCCACAGCTGCCGAACTCTCAGTAAAGGCGCCGCGCGCCGCATCCGCAACGCCGCCGCCATATCATCGCTGGCATTGCCGCGGGAAATACCCAGAAATTCTCGCGCCAGATCATCCGGCTGCTCATTGAACAGGCCCGGCGTCAGCATCAGGCCATCGCCCCACTCGCTGGGCGCCGGCGCCACGAAAGTGCCCTTGCCCTGCTCGCGATACAGCAGGCCGTCGGCCACCAGCTCGCTCAAGGCCTTGCGCACCGTGCCCTGGCTTGCGCCCAGTTCGGCGGCCAGCTCCCATTCGCTGGGCAGCGCATCATTTTCCTGCCACTCGCCATCACCAATCCTGCGTTGCAGCAACTGCCGAATCTGGCTGTACAGCGGCTGTCTACGCAGCGGTCGATCTGTCATGTTCTCTGTTGTATCACCAAACAAATCAAGCGTAAATACAAGTCTTATATAAGACATAAGACTTTGAAGCGGCTATCAGCTTTTCTGATGAGGATTACACCCCCACATTGGCTATACTCCGTGATACACTCAGCCGCACAAAAGCATTCAATGCTGCAGAGCAATATCTGCCTATCATCATTATCGGATACATCAAAGGAGAGTCCGCCAATGAAAGCTCCCGTTCGCGTTGCCGTTACCGGCGCAGCCGGCCAGATCGGCTACAGCCTGCTGTTCCGCATTGCCAGTGGCGAAATGCTCGGCAAGGACCAGCCTGTCATCCTGCAATTGCTGGACCTGCCGCAAGCCCAGACCGCGCTCAAGGGCGTGATGATGGAACTCGAAGACTGTGCCTTCCCGCTGCTGGCCGGCATGGTCGCCACCGACGATCCGAACGATGCCTTCAAGGACGTCAAGGTCGCGCTGCTGGTGGGCGCCCGTCCGCGCAGCAAGGGCATGGAACGCAAGGACTTGCTGGAAGCCAACGGCGCCATCTTCACCGTGCAAGGCAAGGCGCTGAACGACCACGCCGCCCGCGACGTGAAAGTGCTGGTGGTGGGCAACCCGGCCAACACCAACGCCTGGATCGCGATGAAGTCCGCTCCGGACCTGAATCCGAAAAACTTCACCGCCATGTTGCGTCTTGACCACAACCGCGCGCTGTCCCAGATCGCCGCCAAGACCGGCAAGCCGGTGGCCGCCATCGAAAAGCTGGCGGTATGGGGCAACCACTCGCCGACCATGTACGCCGACTACCGCTTCGCCAGCATTGATGGCCAGCCGGTCAAGGCCATGATCAATGACGAAGCCTGGAACCGCGATGTATTCCTGCCCACCGTGGGTAAGCGCGGCGCCGCCATCATCGAAGCGCGCGGCCTGTCTTCCGCCGCCTCCGCCGCCAACGCCGCCATCGACCATGTGCATGACTGGGTGCTGGGCAGCCAGGGCAAATGGGTGACCATGGGCATTCCGTCCGACGGTTCCTACGGCATCCCGGAAGGCGTGATGTACGGCTTCCCGGTTGTATGCGAAAATGGCGAATACAAGATTGTGCAAGGTCTGGAAATCGACGAATTCAGCCGCGAGCGGATGAACTTCACCCTGGCCGAACTGGAAGAAGAGCGCGCCGCCATCGCTCACCTGTTTGGCTGATCCATCCCAAGTCTTTTCAGCAAAAGCGCACCTTACGGTGCGCTTTTTTGTCTTTGATCAAGACCCGATTTCCCGACTGCCTATATTTAACAGACTGCCATTTGGAGTTGAGCATGATTGAAGTCGAAGTACTGAACCAAATCGCGGCCAAGATAGACGACCTGGCCACCCGTGGCGCCGACATCCGGGGGTATCTTTGACTACGACGGTAAAAAAGACCGTCTGGAAGAAGTATCCCGCCTGACCGAAGACCCGGATATCTGGAATGACCCCAAGCGCGCCCAGGAACTGGGCCGCGAGCGCAAACAGCTGGAAGACGTGGTGCTGGTGATCGACGAGATCAGCGCCATGGTCGGCGATAGCGCCGAGCTGTTCGAAATGGGCCGCGCCGAAAACGACGACGACACCATCCTGGCCGTGCAGGCCGACCTGGAAACCGCCGAAGCCAAGCTCGCGCAGCTGGAATTCCGCCGGATGTTCCACGACCCGATGGACCCGAACAACTGCTTCCTGGACATCCAGGCCGGCGCCGGCGGCACCGAGGCCCAGGACTGGGCCGGCATGCTGCTGCGCATGTATATCCGCTACGCCGAACGCAAGGGCTTCAGCGTGGAAGTGCTGGAAGAGTCCGAAGGCGAAGTGGCCGGCATCACCAGCGCCACGCTGAAGATCAGCGGCGAATACGCCTATGGCCTGCTGCGCTCGGAAGTGGGCGTGCACCGCCTGGTGCGAGTGTCGCCGTTCGACTCCAACGCGCGTCGCCACACCTCCTTCTCCTCGGTCTTCGTCTATCCGGAAGTGGACGACAGCTTCGAGATCGACATCAATCCGGCCGATCTGCGCGTCGACACCTACCGCGCCTCCGGCGCTGGCGGTCAGCACATCAACAAGACCGACTCCGCCGTGCGCATCACCCACAATCCCACCGGGATCGTGGTGCAGTGCCAGAACGACCGCTCCCAGCACCGCAACCGCGACGAAGCGATGCAGATGCTGCGCGCCAAACTGTACGAGCTGGAACTGAAAAAGCGCAACGAGGCCAAGCAGGCGCTGGAAGACACCAAGACCGATGTGGGCTGGGGCCACCAGATCCGCTCCTACGTCTTCGACCAGTCCCGCATCAAGGACCTGCGCACCAGCTACGAAGTGGGCAATATCAAGGGCGTCATGGATGGCGACCTGGACGGCTTTATCGAAGCCAGCCTGAAACAGGGCGTTTGAACCTAAAACCCGCTTAACCCGGCCGCCGTCGCCCGCGCGGCGGCCAACAGCCATTGCATTGAACTACGGAGTGAACATGTCTGAACACGAGCAAGCATCGCCCAGCCAGGACGAAAACCAGATCATGGCGGAACGCCGCCAAAAGCTGAAGAGCATCCGCGAACAGCGCATCGCCTTCCCCAACGACTTCAAGCGCAGCCACTTCGCGCAAGTCCTGCAGGACGCGCACGCCGGCAAGGAAAAGGAAGCGCTGGAAGCCGAAAAGATCGAGGTTGCCGTCGCCGGCCGCATGATGTTGAAACGTGTGATGGGCAAGGCCAGCTTCGCCACGCTGCAAGACGGCAGCGGTCGCATCCAGGCCTATATCTCCAATGACGGCGTGGGCGAAGAACAGCACGGCGAGTTCAAGCACTGGGACCTGGGCGACATCGTCGCCATCAAGGGCGTGCTGTTCAAGACCAAGACCGGCGAACTGACGGTACAGGCCAGCGAAGTGCGCCTGCTGTCCAAGAACATCCGCCCGCTGCCGGAGAAATTCCACGGCATCACCGATCAGGAAACCAAGTACCGTCAGCGCTACGCCGACCTGATCATGAACGAGGACAGCCGCCAGACCTTCATCAAGCGCTCCAAGATCATCCAGAAGGTGCGCGACGTGATGGTGGGCGAAGGCTATCTGGAAGTGGAAACCCCGATGATGCACCCGATCCCGGGCGGCGCCGCGGCCAAGCCTTTCGTCACCCACCACAATGCGCTGGACATGCCCCTGTACCTGCGCATCGCGCCTGAGCTGTACCTGAAGCGCCTGGTGGTCGGCGGCCTGGAGCGTGTGTTCGAGATCAACCGCAACTTCCGCAACGAGGGGATGAGCACGCGCCACAACCCCGAGTTCACCATGATCGAATTCTACGAGGCCTACAGCGACTACCAGCGCATGATGGAGATGACCGAAACCATCATCCGCGAATGCGCGCTGGTGTCCTGCGGCTCCACCACCGTCAGCTATCAAGGCAAGGAAGTGGACCTGGGCAAGCCCTTCGATCGCTTCACCATCGTCGGCGCGATCAAGCACTACAACCCGCAATACAGCGACGAGCAACTGGACGACGCGGCCTGGGTGGCCGGCGAGATCAAGCGCCTGGGCGGCAAGCTGCCGCCGGCGCCTGGCCTGGGCAGCCTGCAACTGGCGCTGTTTGAAGAGTGCGCCGAAAGCCTGCTGTGGAACCCGACCTTCATCATCGACTACCCGGTGGAAGTGTCGCCGCTGGCGCGCGGTTCCGACAGCAAGCCGGGCCTGACCGAGCGCTTCGAACTGTTCATCGTCGGCCGCGAGCACGCCAACGGCTACTCCGAGTTGAACGATCCGGAAGACCAGGCCGCGCGCTTCCTGTCCCAGGTGGCGCAGAAGGACGCCGGCGACGACGAAGCGATGCACTACGACGCCGACTACATCCGCGCGATGGAATACGGCCTGCCGCCGACCGGCGGCTGCGGCATCGGCATCGACCGCCTGGTGATGCTGCTGACCGACGCGCCGTCCATCCGCGACGTCATTCTGTTCCCGCAAATGCGTCCGGAATAAGCGCCTAAAGCCTCCGGCACGATAAAGCCGCCCGCCTTTCGGCGGGCGGCTTTATCTTTTCTCCCTCTGCCGTACCCTGCTTTTCAAACGCAGACAAGGACCTCGGCACGAGCTCTCGGCTACTCAGCCCCAAGCGGCTCCGGCCCGCGCGCAAAGCCCGCATGGTTGAGCTCGCTGAGCGCCACGTTCACATCAAAAATCCGGCCGCTCACCTCGGAAACGCCCAAGGCCTTCAGTCTGGCGCTGTGCATGCGCAGATAAGCTTGCGCCGTTTCTTCGCTGGCAAACAGATAGATGCCGCCAGCCTCTCGCCTATCCTGATTCTCCGTCCATATTTTCCAAATGAAACCGGGCTCCTGATTGATGGATGCCGCCAGCTCCCGCAACTGGCTGCTCATGGCCTCCCCGAAAGGTCCGGAGAAATCGAAGTGGACTTGCAGAAGTTTTTGCATGAAAGCGTTTCCTGTAGGACGTAAGAACCTGTTCATAGTCTGCTGCGCATCGGCGGGATGGATAGAAATGGGCGTTGAAACCGGCTTCGAAATGCTCATGTACCGTATGTACACTCCGCTTTCTCAGCCGTTTTCACCTTGTCTCACCTTAGAACCTGTTCAAAGTCTGCTGCGCTTCGGCGATACGGCGTTGAAACCAAGCTCAAAATGCTCATGTACCACGTGTACATTCCGCTTTTTCGCTCGTTTTCGCCTTGTCTCGCCCTTGCTCGCGAGACTTTGAACAGGCTCTTAGCTCGCGAGATCGTAAACAGGTTCTTAAGAGGTGTTTGAGACCTGGGCAGCGCGCCACCTCCTCAAACAGGGGAAATGCAGGGGCTCCTCCAATGGATCATCGGGCTTTTCGCTCTCGCGCGCCGTCAAGATCGGAAAGTTTTTGCGTTTGTTTGCAAAACCCCCTTTCCCGCCAACAATATACATAATTCATCTGTTGAAATTCGCGCATGCGCAATAGTGATGGACGATATTGGCAGTACAACACTCGCTTGTACTACAAAAGGACATTGCCATGAAACGCTTATTCGTCTTCGCTGCGCTCAGCGCCTCCGCCTGGCTCAGCGCCATGCCGGCCCAGGCCGGCGTATCCATCAGTGTCGGAGAGCCCGGCTTTTACGGCCAGCTGAATATCGGCGGCTTTCCGGTGCCGGAACTGATCTCGCCGCAGCCGGTGATCATCCAGCCCGCCCCCGTGGCCATCGCGCCGATCTATCTGCGCGTGCCGCCTGGGCATATCAAGCAATGGGGCCGCTACTGCGGCCGCTACAACGCCTGTGGCCGGCCGGTCTACTTCGTCCGCGACGACTGGTACCAACGGGTCTATGTGCCGCATTACCAGGACATCCACCGCGGCCATGAACATGAGCGCGATAAGGGCCGCGACAAGAACCACGACAAGGATCGCGATCACCGCGACTGGCATGACGAGCACGACCATGGCCACGACCATGAGCGGGATCGCCAGGACTGGCGGCGCGACCACTAAGAGCCGGTTCACGATCCGCTGCGCGTCGTCAGATGTGACGGGGTGAGCGCGTCTTCAACCGCAAGGCCTTGCCTCGCCCCATGATCGTGAACTCGCGCCCAACCCGGCGGCGGCCCCGTCTCTGCGGCGGGGCCTCGCGCGCTCAGCACTGCACCATGGCCATCACGGTTTCGGCATAGCGAAGCCCGCTGACCGCGTCCGGCGGAAACACCGCGTCGATAGCCGCCAACTCCGCCGGGCTCAGACTCAGCTCCAAAGCCCCCAGATTGTCATCCAGATTGCGCTGCCGGCGCGCGCCGGGTATCGCGACGATATGCTCGCCATGCGCCAGCACCCAGGCCAGCGCCAATTGCGCCGGGCTGCAGCCCTTGTCCGCGGCCAGCGCCTTCACCCTGTCCACCAGCGCCAGATTGCGCTGGAAATTGTCGCCCTGAAAGCGCGGGCTGCCGCGCCGGTAGTCATCGGCGTCGAAGTCGTCCGGGCTCCTGATCGCTCCGGTCAAGAAACCACGCCCCAGCGGGCTGTAAGCGACGAAACCGACACCCAGCTCCCGACACAAGGCCAGCGCCTGCTGCTCCGGGTCTCGTGTCCACAAGGAATACTCGCTTTGCAGCGCATGAATGGGATGGACCGCGTGCGCGCGGCGCAAGGTGTCGGGCGCGGCCTCGGACAGGCCCAGATAACGGACCTTGCCGGCGCGAACCAGCTCCGCCATCGCGCCCACGGTATCTTCTATCGGCACCTCTGGATCGACCCGGTGCTGGTAGTAGAGATCGATGACATCGACGCCCAGCCGCTTGAGACTGCCTTCGCAGCTGCTGCGCACGTATTCCGGCCGGCCGTTGACGCCACGTGCCGCCGGATTAACCGAGTCCATCACGATGCCGAACTTGGTCGCCAGCACCACCTCGCTACGGCGTGACTTCAGCAGCTGCGCCAGCAATTCCTCATTGCGGTAAGGGCCGTACATATCGGCGGTGTCCAGCAGATTGACGCCGCGATCCAGCGCGTGATTGAGCGTGCGCAGCGATTCGGCGTCGTCGTGCGCGCCGTAGAAAGCGCTCATGCCCATGCAGCCCAGGCCCAGCGCGGAAACGGAAGGGCCGTTACGGCCCAGCATGCGTTGCTTCATGTCAGTCATCCTTGGTGGTCGGAGAAGATGCCTGAAGCATAGACGCTTGCCTCCCACGGAAAAATGGGCTTAATCTGTATTCATTACGTAGAAAATCTTCATAATGAGCCAAGCCTCACTGCATGCCTTGCAAGCCTTCCGCCTGATCGCCCGGCACGGCAGCTTCACCCGCGCCGCCGCGCAGCTGGAGATCAGCGCTTCGGCGCTGAGCCAGACGCTGCGCCAACTGGAAGCGCAACTGGGCGTGCGCCTGTTGAACCGCACCACTCGCCGGGTGGGCCTGACCGAAGCCGGCCAGGCGCTGCTGGCACGGGTAACACCCTTGCTGGAACAACTGGACGGCGCGCTCGACGATGCGCGCCAATGGCAGGGCCAGGCCAGCGGCACGCTGAAACTGACGCTGCCTCACACCGCTGCCGCCCTGCTGCTGTATCCGCTATTGCCGGGCTTTATGCGCGCTTATCCGCAAGTGAAGCTGGAGCTGGATGTGAACAACAGCCTGGTGGATATCGTCGCCCACGGTCTGGACGCAGGGCTGCGTTTTGGCGAAAGCCTGCAGCAGGACATGCAGGCGGTAGCGGTCAGCCCGCCCATCCGCTTTTGCGTGGTGGCCAGCCCCGGTTATCTGCAAGCCAGGGGCGTTCCCGCCCATCCGGCCCAGCTGCAGCAGCATGACTGCCTGCGCTACCGTTTCTCCGGTAGCGGCCAGGTGTATCGTTGGCAGTTCGTCGAGGCCGGCCGGCCGCTGGAGGCGGCGGTGCAAGGACCGCTGACCGCCAACGACAGCCTGGCGGCGCTGCACGTCGCGCAGGCTGGACTGGGGCTGGCGTATCTGCCACAACCCATGGCCCAGCCCTATCTGGCGGATGGCCGCCTGAACGCGGTATTGGAGGAATGGATGCCTCCGGCTGAGGCGTTTTACCTGTATTACCCGCACCATCTGCATCAGCCGGCCAAGCTGCGGGTATTCATCGACTATCTGAGACAAGCCGCCGCGGCACAGCGCGGCGGATGAGGCGCATGGCGCGCGGCCGGCCTTATTCCTGCGGCAGCAGGCTGTCCTGTGCCAACAGTTTGACGAACTCGTCCGCCGGCAGCGGCCGGGCAATCAGATAGCCTTGCACGTATTCGCAGCCCTCGCGCTGCAGGAAGTGCCATTGCTCTATCGTCTCCACCCCTTCCGCCACCACTTTCATGTTCAGGTTCTTGGCCATATTGATGATGGCGCGGGCAATGGCGGTATCGTCGGCGTCGTGCGGAATGTCACGCACGAAGGAGCGGTCGATCTTCAGCTTGTCCGCCTTGAAACGCTTCAGATAGGACAAGCTGGAATAGCCGGTGCCGAAGTCGTCGATCGACAGCTTCAAGCCCATATTCTTCATATTGTCTATCGCCTGGATGGTGGCTTGCGCGTCTTCCATCACCACGCTTTCGGTCACCTCGATGTCCAGCGCATGGCCGGGCAAGCCATTGACGGCCAGCGCCGAGGTGATCTGATCCGCCAGGTCGGACTGGCGGAACTGCAGCGCGGACAGATTGATGGCCAGCGTCAGCTCCGGCAGGCCCTGGCTGCGCCAGGCCGCCAGTTGGCGCGTGGCCTCGCCTATCACCCAATTGCCGATCTGCACGATGAAGCCACGCTCCTCCGCCACCTCGATGAAGCGCACCGGCCCCAGCACGCCCAACGATGGATGGTTCCAGCGGATCAGCGCCTCCGCGCCGATGATGCGGCCGCTGGCCATTTCCACTTGCGGCTGGTAATGCAGCACGAATTCCTCGCGCTCCAGCGCGAAGCGCAGCTGGCTTTCAATCGCCAGGATTTCACGGGCGCGGGCATTGAGGTCGGCGGTGTAGAACTTGTAGCTGTTGCGACCGGAGGATTTGGCGTGATACATCGCCGCGTCGGCGTTGCGCACCAGGGTTTCGTAATCGCGGCCGTCGTCCGGGTAGACGCTGATGCCTATCGACGGCGTGATGGTGATCACATGGTTATGCAGCTCGATGGAGGCGGAGAAGGCATCGCGGATGCGCTCCGCCGCCAACGCCGCTTCGCCGGGATCTGAAATCACCGGCAACAATACGATGAATTCGTCGCCGCCCTGGCGCGCCAGCATCTCGCCCGGCCCCAATACCCCCTTAATGCGATCCGCCGCCACTTGCAGCAGGGTGTCGCCAGCGGTATGGCCCAGCGACTCGTTGACGGTCTTGAAGCGGTCCAGGTCCAGCAGCAGCAAGGCCAGCCGCTCATTATCGCGGCCGGCGTTGTGGATCGCCAGTTCCACCCGGTCCTGCATGTGCACGCGGTTGGGCAGGCTGGTCAGCACGTCGAAATGCGCGAGGAACTGGATGCGCTCGTCGGCGGCCTTGCGTTCGGTCAGGTCGCTGAAGATGGCCACGTAATGGGTGACTTCACCCAGGCTGTTGCGCACCGCGTTGATCGCCAGCCACTCGGGGAACACTTCGCCGTTCTTGCGGCGGTTCCACAATTCGCCTTGCCAGGAGCCGTGGTCGGCGATCGACTGCCACATCTGCTCATAGAACGGCTGGTCGTGACGGCCGGAGGACAAGACGCTGGTCTTCTGCCCCAATACCTCGTGCTGGGTATAGCCGGTGATTTCGGTGAAGGCGCGGTTGACGCTGCGGATGCGCTTGTCGGCATCGGTGATCATGATGCCTTCCACGGTGTTCTCGAACACCTTGGCCGCCAGTTGCACCCTCTCCTCCGCCGCGCGCTTCTCGGAGATGTCGCGCACCATGCGCCATACCGCGTTGATGCGTCCGAAGGCATCGCGCATCGCCACGGTCTTGACGCTGACCGGCACCGGATTGCCGAAGCGGTTGATGTAAGTGGCCTCGAACTCGTCGCAATAGCCGAAGCGCAGCACCTTGTTGTCCAGATTGAAGCGCTCCAGCGCCTCGCTCTCCTGTCCCACCAGGGTCCAGAAATTCTGTAGCTTGAGCTGGTCCAGGCTATAGCACATCAGATTGAGGAAGGCCGGATTGGCGTCTATCACCTGGCCGTCCAAGGAGCTGATCACGATGCCGTCGAGGTTGGACCAGAACAACTCGCGGTATTTGTTCTCGGAACGGCGCAGCGCGTCCTCCACCTCGCGGCGGCGGGAAATATCCGCCTCCAGCGCCAGGGTCTTGGCGCGCAACTCGTCCAGCAAGCGCTTGAGCTCGGCGCGCGTCCATTCCAGGTGTTTGCCCAGGTGGCCGATCTCATCGCGGCGCTGCCATTCAAATGGCCGGTCCAGCTTCAACTCCGCCAGCAGCCGCGCCTGCTCGGTCAGCGCCTTCATCGGGCTGAGGAAGCGCGAATGCAGAATGCTCATGATCAGCAGGATGGACAACACCAGCTGCGCCACCAGAATCATCAAGATGTTCTTGATCTGATTATTGAGCGCGATCGCGAGGTGTTCATTGTCGAATTCCAGCGTCACCTGGCCGATTTCCTCGCCGCGGTAAATCACCGGCTTTTCCACGAAGGACACGCTGCCGATGCGGCGCTCGGCGCGCACCGAGGACAGGAAGATCTGATTGGACTGGGTATCGGTGACGCGGATGGACACCACGCGGGCATCTTCCATCACCGAGGCGATCAGCGGATTGCCGGCCTGGCGGCTCAGGTTCCACAAGGGCTCCTGCATGCCCAGCGCCACGATGTCCAGCAAGCGCTTCTGGTCGGTTTCCAATTGCGCGGTCAGCGCGTCCCGTTGAATATTGAAGCTAAGATAGCTAATGATGGACGCGGGAATCAGCAAGCCCAGCACCACGGCGATGAGAAAGACAGCCCTGAGGGAAAGGCCGGTACTGGCTGTGGATTTATCGTCAGCGTGGTGTGCCATGTTTGCGTTTATTATCGCTCGCCATTAGCCGCAGGCAATTTGAGCCCATGCGTCAGTTGTTCATATTTTCAAAAGTATACACCGGATAATCACCGCAAAATGCTGGAATATTCACTAGTCATCGCGATGTCAAGCCCGGTTGAAACAAGCCTTGCGTCTGCCTTGCGCGACGGCTTGCATCATTGCCTTGCCATTAGCCTCGGCCTACAATCCACCACACTTCAAATCGCGCCAGGATTGCCCCATGTCCCAGTCCCGTTATGACAAAATTATCACCGCCCGCTGGATTATCACTGTAGAGAAAGATGGTGAAATCCTGGAAAACCACGCCATTGCTTTGAAGGATGGCAGGATTGCCGCGATTATTCCAGCTAACCAAGCCAGCGCGCTGGAAGCGGATCAGCGCGTGGACTTGCCCAATCATGTGCTGATGCCGGGCCTGATCAATCTGCATGGCCACTCCGCGATGACGCTGTTGCGCGGCATGGCCGACGACAAGGCGTTGATGGACTGGCTGACCAACCATATCTGGCCGGCCGAAGGCAAGCATGTGCGTGACGACTTCGTGTTCGACGGCGCGCTGCTGGCAATGGGGGAAATGATCCGCTGCGGCACCACCACCATCAATGATATGTACTTCTATCATGGCGCGATGGCGCGTGCCGGCCTGGCCTCCGGCATGCGTACCTTCGTCGGCTGTTCCATCCTGGAGTTCCCGACCAACTACGCCAGCAATGCCGACGACTACATCAGCAAATCGCTGGCCGAGCGCCGCCAGTTCCTGGGCGAGGAGCTGATCACCTTCACGCTGGCGCCGCACGCGCCCTATACCGTATCGGACGACACCTTCGCCAAGGTGGTAACGCTGGCGGAACAGGAAGACATGCTGATCCACTGCCACATCCACGAAACCGCGGACGAGGTCGGCAACAGCGTCAAGGAACACCATCAGCGCCCGCTGGCGCGCCTGCAGCAACTGGGCCTGCTGTCGCCACGGCTGGTGGCCGCCCACATGGTGCACCTGAACGATGAGGAAATCGAACTGGTGGCCAAGCATGGCGTATCGGTGGCGCATAACCCGTCGTCCAATATGAAGCTGGCCTCCGGCATCGCTCCCATTCCCAAGATGCTGCAAGCCGGCATCGCCGTGGGCATAGGCACCGACGGCGCCGCCTCCAACAACAAGCTGGACATGCTGGCGGAAACCCGCCTGGCTGCGCTGCTGGCCAAAGTGGGCACGCTGGACCCCACCTCGGTGCCGGCGGCCACCGCCATCCGCATGGCCACCCTCAACGGCGCGCGCGCGCTGGGCATCGACGACAAGGTCGGCTCCATCGTCGCCGGCAAGCAGGCGGACCTGATCGCCATCGATCTGTCCGCCATCGAAACCGCGCCGGCCTTCGACCCCATCTCCCACGTGGTGTACGCGGCAGGCCGCGAACAAGTCAGCCATGTCTGGGTCAAAGGCCAGGCCCTCTTGGAACAACGCCAACTCAAGACCCTGGACGAAGCCGCGCTCAAGGCGCGCGCCGAAGACTGGCGTCACCGCATCCTGGCTAAATAATCATGATCAATGTAGACGAAACCGAAATCGATAAATTCAGCCAGCTGGCGCACAAATGGTGGGATATGAGCGGCGAATTCAAGCCGCTGCATGAAATCAACCCGCTGCGTCTGGACTTCATCGACAGCCGCGCCGCCATCGCCGGCAAGCAAGTGCTGGACGTGGGCTGCGGCGGCGGCATCCTGGCGGAAAGCATGGCCGCGCGCGGCGCCGGCGTCACCGGCATCGATCTGGCCAAGAAGTCGCTGAAAGTGGCGCAATTGCACAGCCTGGAATCCGGCGTGACGGTGGATTACCGCTGTGTGGCGGTGGAAGAGCTGGCGGCGGAAGCGCCGGCCAGCTTCGACGTGGTCACCTGCATGGAAATGCTGGAACACGTGCCGGACCCGCAAAGCGTGGTGCGCAGCTGCGCCAGCCTGGTGAAGCCTGGCGGCTGGGTGTTCTTCTCCACCTTGAACCGCAACGCCAAATCCTACTTGCTGGCGGTGATAGGCGCCGAATACGTGCTGAACATGCTGCCGCGAGGCACCCATGAATATGCGCGCTTCCTCAAGCCCTCCGAATTGTCGCGCATGGCCCGCAACGCCGGCCTGGAACTGGAAACGGTCTGCGGCATGGGCTACAACCCGTTGACGCGCATCTACGCGCTGGGCGAGGACACTGACGTCAATTATCTGATGGCCTGCCGCCGCCCCGAATAAACCGCAAGAAAAAAGGCCTTCGCCAATGGCGAAGGCCTGAATCACACTCCCGGTTCCACACCGGACACAACCCGCTTGAGTTCGCGAATGCCGCGCCTGCTCCCAGCGCCCCGCCGGATGACCCGCTTGGCGGCGTGAACGGCTTACGCCTTTCATCACCTGCGAGCTGCTGTTCCAGCGCGGGCCAGCGCCTGCCGGCTCCGCAAGACGACGCCGCGAAAACCCGCCGCCGCCTTTTGCTTATTTGAGATAGCCCCTCTCGTGTCAGCCATTTAAAACAAGCGTTTTAATCGTATGATTGATATGATGAATGCGCAAGTAAAAACTTCCCGATGCCCGATATGTGCGGCAAGTTGACAACAGTTTGCGCCGAAGTTATTGATAATGTTTTGACTATAACAATCTGTCGGACAAACTACTGCCAGACAAACATCACGGTTTGATTGCCGCCAGATATCAAACATAGGAAAATAATAATATTCTATTCCGGAGAGCAAGATGACGTTCAAGGCGAACGACTCACTGACTGAACAAATCGCCCAATACCTGGGCAAACAAATCATACAAGGTACGATGCAAGCCGGAGAGCGCATCCAGGAATTGCGCATTGCGTCGGAACTGGAAGTCAGCCGCGGGTCCGTGCGCGAAGCTTTGCTGATCCTGCAACGCCGCCACCTGGTGGAGATTTTCCCGCGCCGCGGCGCGGTGGTGTCCAGCATCACCGACGACGATGTGCGCCACTTCTTCGAACTCTGGTTCCTGCTGCTGGACCAGGCGGTCTGTAATCTCGCCACCTCCTGGCAAAACGACGACCTGGCCCACTTCTTCGAAGTCACCACCCAGTTGGCCGAATGCAACCGCCGCGATGATCTGCAAGGCTTTTACGAACACGGCGTCGACTTTCTCGACACCTTGTACCGCTATGCCGGCAATCGCTATCTGGAGAGCACGCTGAAGGATCTGCTGCCGCTGACTCAGCGCTGCCTGTTCGCCATTCTGCGCGCCGGCAAAAGCCAGATGGACCAGACCCAGCAGTTCCTGGAAAACCTGCTCAAGACCATCATCGCCCGCGACACCGCCAAACTGCGCCAGATGGTGGCGGCCTTCGGCCAACAATACAGCTTGCTGGCACAAGGCGCCGCCGAATCGCTAAGCGGCCGCCATTGACGCCCAGCGCTCTGCCAGCGCCCGGGCGGCTCGCAGCACCAATTCCTTGCCTGCATCCCGCCGTTTGCCGGTCCGCCATGCCATGGTGACCTCCCACTGCCAGGCCGGCAGATCGGCAATCCTCACCCTGCGCAGCACACCCTCGGCCAGATCGGACTGAATAGACAACTCCGGCAGGAAACACAGAAAGCCATGGCGCATGGCCAGCTCCCTGGCCGCCGACGCCGGCTGTACCGCATGAATGGGCTGCGCCACCATGCGCGCCAGCCGCAGCCGGCGTATCAACTCATCACACTCCACGCCCCAGTATTGAGGCGCAATCCGGTAAGACGCCACTTCCTCCAGGCGCAGCGGCTGTTCCTTCTCCGCCAGCGGATGCCCGGCGGCCACCACTGCCACGATGGGCGAACGCCATAGTGTTTCCATCTGTATGCCCGCCATCGCCGGGCAGCGCAGCACAAAACCGACCTGCACCAGGCCGGACAACAGATTCTGCATGATCTGCTGCGAGTGATCGGTATCACAGCGGATTTCCAGCGGCGCCTCCGCCAGCGCCAGCAACAGCGGGCCGAACACCGATGAAGTCAGCGACGGCAAACAGGATAAGCGCAAGCAAGGCAGGGCCGGCGTGCCTTGCAGGATTTCCCGCCCCTGTTCCAAGGCCGACACCGCTTGCCGCGCCGATGGTAGAAAGGCCAGGCAGGCCGCGGTCGGCTCCGCGCCGCGGCGATGGCGCTGGAACAAGCCGATATTCAACTCCTGCTCAAGTTGCTGCACCCGCTGGCTGACCTGGGGCTGCGACCAGCCGCGCTTGGCCGCGGCCTGACTGAAGCTGCCAAGCTCGGCGATATCAAGCAACAGGCACAAATCGGCAAAAGAAATAGACATAATGAAATCCAATATTAACTATTACGGATTAGTCTCTTACACAATATCAGGGCGCCTCATAGAATGACATGAAAATAAGGAGATTTCATGGCGCTGCTCAAGCGGGCCCGGACCTTGGGCAAGGGCTTCATCCTGCTGGACAACCTGATTGTGGTATTTGGATTCTTCATGGTATTCCCGCTGATCAGCCTGCATTTCGTCGATCAATTGGGGTGGAGCGCCGCCGCAGTGGGCCTGGGTCTGGGCCTGCGACAATTCACCCAGCAAGGGCTGGGACTATTTGGAGGCTCGCTGGCCGATCGCTTCGGCGCCAAGCCGCTGATCGTCGCCGGCATGTTGATGCGCGCAGCCGGCTTCGCCACCATGGCGCTGGCGGACACACCCTGGCAATTGTGGCTGTCCTGCCTGCTGTCCGGCCTGGGCGGCACCCTATTCGATCCGCCGCGCTCCGCCCTGGTGGCCAAGCTGACCCGCCCGCGCGAACGCAGCCGCTTCTACTCGCTGCTGCTGATGCAGGACAGCGCCGGCGCGGTGGGCGGCGCCTTGTTTGGTTCCTGGCTGCTACAGTTTGATTTCCGCTGGGTGGGACTGGGCGGCGCGGTGGTGTTTCTGGCGGCGGCAGCAGCGAACGCCTGGCTGCTGCCCGCCTATCGGGTGGCTACTCGTCGCGCACCGGCATGGAACGCAATCCGCCTGGTGCTGGGCGACCGCCGCTTCCTCAAGCTGGTGCTCACTCTCAGCGGCTATTATCTGCTCAGCGTGCAGATCATGCTGCTGGTGCCCATCGCCATCAAGCACCTAACCGGCTCCGCGCAAGCCGTCGGCTGGATGTATGGGCTGGAAACCTTGCTGTCCTTGACCCTGCTCTACCCGCTGGCGCGCATCGGCGAGCGCCATTTCCGCCTGGAAACCCGGGTATTGGCCGGCCTTGCGCTGATGAGCCTGAGCCTGGCCTGCATGGCCGTGGTGCGGCAGCCCGCGTCCGCCTTCCTCGTCCTTGGGGTCTTTTTCCTCGGCACCATCATCACCGAGCCGGCGCGCGAAACCCTGGTGGCCAGCCTGGCGAAACCGGACGCGCGCGCCAGCTATATGGGCGCCAGCCGGCTGGGACTGGCCCTGGGCGGCGGCATCGGCTTTTTCGCCGGCGGCTGGCTGTACGACTTCGCCCAGCGCCAGCAGCAAGCCGGCTTACCCTGGCTGTTGCTCTCCATCATCGGCGCCATCACTTTCATCGCCTTGGCGCGCCAGTTCGGCGTCTCCATGCCGCAGGCGGCCAAGCAAGCGGCCTGACAACAACAAAAGCCCGCCGGATGGCGGGCTTTTCATCAATCAGCTGGGCTGTTTGCCTTGCGGCAAGCAGACAGTAAAACCGGTATTACGCGTTCTGAATATTAGACGCTTGCTTGCCCTTCGGACCGGACACCACTTCAAAGCTTACACGTTGACCCTCTTTCAGGGTTTTGAAGCCTTGCATGTTGATGGCCGAGAAGTGAGCGAACAAGTCTTCGCCGCCTTCGTCCGGAGTGATGAAACCAAAGCCCTTAGCGTCATTGAACCACTTAACGGTACCAAATGCCATTCTTACTTCCTTGCAAAAAAAGGCTGGTGAAGCCGACCAACTTAGAGCTTAATAGAGCTGTCGGGCCTGCCAAGCGCAAAAAAATGCCAAACAGTTAAGCCAAGCACCAGCTGCATTTCTACGCAAGCCGCAGCGCATCGTCAAGTGATAGAGGAAAAGTGCCAGTCCCCTTGAAAAAAACTCTTGGGGAACCCAAATTGAAGTAAGACGCAGATTCCACGAAAGCCGACATGTCTACGCAGTTCAAGGACGATGCCATACAAGAGGCGTCCCGGGTAAAGGACACACCGCCCGCGATGTATAAGGTCTTGTTATTGAACGATGATTTCACCCCTATGGATTTTGTGATCCAGGTCTTGCAGCAGTTCTTCCATATGAACCGCGAAAAGGCCACCCACATCATGCTGCAAGTCCACACGCAAGGTCACGGCGTGTGTGGCGTTTATACCAAAGACGTGGCTGCAACAAAGGTCGAGCAGGTGTTGCAATATGCGAAAGCACACCAGCATCCGCTCCAGTGCGTTATGGAGGAAAACTGATGATTGCCCAGGAGCTTGAAGTAAGCCTGCACATGGCGTTCATGGACGCAAGGCGCAAGCGCCACGAGTTCATCAGCGTGGAGCATCTGTTACTCGCGATGACCGATAACCCGTCGGCCGCCGAAGTACTGCGCGCATGTGGAGCCAATATCGACCAACTGAAAAAACAGTTGGGCGACTTCATCGATGAGCACACCCCCACCGTGCCAGGGGAGGCAGAGGTGGAGACTCAGCCCACGCTAGGATTCCAGCGCGTGATACAGCGCGCCATCCTGCACGTGCAGTCTTCCGGCAAGAAGGAAGTCACCGGAGCCAATATCCTGGTGGCCATCTTCGGCGAGAAGGATTCCCACGCGGTCTACTATCTGCATCAGCAAGGCATTTCGCGGCTGGATGTGGTCAACTTCATCTCCCACGGGATCACCAAGCAGCGCTCGCAGCAGCCGCCGCAGGAACCCCGCGACAGCAATAACGAGGCGGAGAGCGAAGAGCAGGCCACCGGTCCGGGCGGGGCGCTGGAGAACTACACCCAGAACCTCAACCAACAGGCGCGCGACGGCAGGATAGACCCGCTGATCGGCCGCGAGCCCGAACTGGAGCGCACGGTGCAGATTCTCTGCCGCCGCCGCAAGAACAACCCGCTGCTGGTCGGCGAGGCCGGCGTGGGCAAGACCGCCATCGCCGAAGGACTGGCGCGCCGCATCGTCAACGGCGAAGTGCCGGAAATCCTGGCCAAGTCCACCGTCTACGCGCTGGACATGGGCGCGCTGCTGGCCGGCACCAAGTATCGCGGCGATTTCGAACAGCGGCTGAAAGCGGTGATCAAGCAACTGACCGAGGACAGCAACGCCATCCTGTTCATCGACGAAATCCACACCCTGATCGGCGCCGGCGCGGCCTCCGGCGGCACGCTGGACGCGTCCAATCTGCTGAAGCCGGCGCTGTCCAACGGCAGCCTGCGCTGTATCGGGGCGACCACCTACAACGAATACCGCAGCATCTTCGAGAAGGACAATGCGCTATCGCGCCGCTTCCAGAAGATAGACGTCAACGAGCCAACGGTGGAACAGACCGTGGAGATCCTCAAGGGGCTGAAATCGCGCTTCGAGGCCCACCACGGCGTCAAGTACACGCAGTCGGCGCTGTCCACCGCGGCCGAACTATCCGCGCGCTTCATCAACGACCGCCACCTGCCGGACAAGGCCATCGACGTGATTGACGAAGCCGGCGCGGCGCAGAAGATTCTGCCCAAGTCCAAGCAGAAAAAGGTGATCAACAAGACCGAGATCGAGGACATCGTCGCCAAGATCGCGCGGATTCCGCCCAAGACCGTGTCGTCCGACGACAAGAACGTGCTGAAGAATCTGGAGCGCGATCTGAAAAACGTGGTGTTCGGTCAGGAAAAAGCCATCGAAGGGCTGGCCAGCGCCATCAAGATGACGCGTTCCGGCCTGGGCAATCCGCAAAAGCCGATCGGTTCCTTCCTGTTCTCCGGCCCCACCGGCGTCGGCAAGACCGAAGTGGCGCGCCAGCTGGCCTACATCCTGGGTGTGGAGTTGATCCGCTTCGACATGTCCGAGTACATGGAACGGCACGCGGTGTCGCGACTGATCGGCGCGCCTCCGGGCTATGTCGGCTTCGAACAGGGCGGCCAACTGACCGAGGCGGTCAACAAGCATCCGTACGCGGTGGTGTTGCTGGATGAGATCGAGAAAGCCCATCCGGACATCTACAACGTACTGTTGCAGGTGATGGACCACGGCACGCTGACCGACAACAACGGCCGCAAGGCGGACTTCCGCAATGTGGTGATCATCATGACCACCAACGCGGGCGCCGAGTCGCTGTCCAAACCGACGCTGGGCTTCACCCAGACCAAGGTGACCGGCGACGAGATGGGCGACATCAAGAAACTGTTCAGCCCGGAATTCCGCAACCGCCTGGATGCCATCATCCCGTTCAAGATGCTGGACGAGCAGATCATCCTGCAGGTGGTGGACAAGTTCCTGATGCAGCTGGAACAGCAACTGGCGGAGAAGCGGGTGGACATCCACTTCACCGACGAGCTGCGCCGCTACTTGGCGAAGAACGGCTTCGATCCGCTGATGGGCGCCCGGCCGATGGCGCGCCTGATTCAGGACACCTTGCGCAAGGCGCTGGCGGACGAGTTGCTGTTCGGCCGCCTGGTCACCGGCGGCGATGTCACCATCACCGTGATCGACGACAAGGTGGAACTGCAGTTCGATCATCAGGCGCTGGCGCCCGAACCGGCCTGACACTCGTCTTGTCATCCATGACGCCCGCGCAAGCGGGCGTTTTTCTTTCTCGCTCTCAGAGCCTGTTTACGATCTCGCGAGCTAGAGCGAGACAAGGCGAAAACGGCTGAGAAAGCGGAGTGTACACACGGTACATAAGCATTTCGAAGGCGTTTTCAACGCCGTATCGCCGACGCGCAGCAGACTTTGAACAGCTTCTCAGCCACGCGGATGGTGCTTGGCGTGCAGCTGCTTCAGCCGCTCGCGCGCGACGTGGGTGTAAATCTGGGTAGTGGAAATATCCGAATGCCCCAGCAATAGCTGCACCACACGCAAATCAGCGCCATGGTTGACCAGATGAGTGGCGAAGGCATGGCGCAACACATGGGGACTCACCGCCGGCAAACCCTGACGCTTGGCGTATTGCGAGATCAGATACCAGGCCATCTGCCGCGTCATGCCCGCCTTGCGCTGGGTCACGAACACCATGTCGCACACCGCTCCCGCCAGCAACAGCGGTCTGGCCTCGGCTAGATAGCGCTGCAGCCACTCCTGGGCCAGTTCGCCCAACGGCACCAGCCTCTCCTTATTGCCCTTGCCCATGGTCTTGACCAGGCCATCCAGCAGATTGAGCTGTTGCAGTGTCAGCCCCACCAATTCCGACACCCGCAGGCCGCTGGCGTACAGCACCTCCAGCATCGCCCGGTCGCGCAGCCCCAGTGGCGTCCCCACATCCGGCGCGGCCAACAGCGCCTCCACATGCCGCTCGGACAGCGACTTGGGCAAGCGCAGCCCCAGCTTGGGCGCACGCAAGCGGGCGCAGGGATCATCGTCGCGCAGCCTGGCTTGCGCCAGGTACTGGTAAAAACGCTTCATCGCCGACACCATACGCGCCCGAGTGGCCGGCTTTTCGCTATCCACGCCCAGCAACAAGGCCTGCTCCAGTTGCTCCAGATTGGCCTCTACCATGCGCGCGCCGCCGGCCTCCAGCCGGGCGGCCAGCTTGTCGAGGTCGCGCCGATAGGCGGACAAGGTGTTCTTGGACAAGCCGTCACTAAGCCATAGCTGATCCAGGAATCCGTCTATGGCATCCCTCGCCGCCATCCTCTCCTCGCTTATCGCTTCTCTCTCCATCATCACCAGATAATACCCACGTCATTAATGCCAGTTGCGGCAGCATGCAACTCTTAACGCCGTCCACGCCAATTTGCAATCCATTTCTACGCCGACTTGAAAAACAAGCATTTACTTCTCCCAATCCGGCGCGCTTCAACGCGAACTTATTGCACCGCAAAAATCATATTGAATAAACAGATACACATAAAACATCATTTGTCATATTATCCCGCCAAAATTAAATCAACAAAGAAGCCCTTCGCGGCCTAGCGGCTGATCGTGAAGCGCTTCCAGGAACCTGTTCGCCAGCTTGCGAGCAAGAGCGAGACAAGGCGAAAACGAGCGAGAAAGCGGAATGTACAAGTGGTACATGAGCATTTTGAGCTTGTTTTTAACGCCGTATCGCCGAAGCGCAGCAGGCTTTGAACAGGTTCTAAGAAGTAAATACAGCATTAGCTCACCCACCTACAGAAACGACCCGGCAGCAGTGGCCCCCCGCCCTACCGGCAGGGGTCCTATTGCGCTCGATTTTCCGATGCCAGCGCCCAAGACACGCGGCGCCAGCCAGGGTCGATGCGCGGCAACGCGCTTGGACTCGCTATATTACATTCGCTAGGAGTGACCCATGAGCAACACACCAGCATTGCGCCATCCGCTGACTTCGTCCCAGGCGGAGGTCTGGCTGGCCCAGACCCTGCTGGGCGACAGTTCAGCCTACAATCTGTCCGACTATATCGAAATCCATGGCCCGGTGGACGCCGCCATCTTCGAAGCCGCATTGCGCCAGATGCTGGCGGAAACACTCGCTTTAGGCGTCGCGTTCAAAGCTGACGCGCTCGGCGTCAGCCAGCAGCCAATCGAATGGCAATCCTGGCGGCTGCCATGCCTGGACTTCAGCCAGGCCGAGAACCCAAGCGTGGCCGCCGAACAATGGATGCAGCAGGACTGCAATCAGCCTTTCGAGCAGGAAGCCGGCCCGCTGTTTCGCTACGCGCTGCTCAAAATCTCGGAACAACATTATTTCTGGTACCAATGCCTGCCCCATATCGCGATGGACGGCTGGGGCAATGGCTTGTTGGTGCAGCGCGTCGCCCATCTCTATACCGCAATGAGCGAAGGCTGCGAGCCCGCCTCCAGCCCCTTCGGCGATTTTTCCCGCCTGGCGCAAATCGACGCCGATTACCGCACGTCCAGCGCCTTTCAGGAGGACCGCGACTTCTGGCTGGAGTATTGCGCGACGCTGCCGCCACCGGCCAGCCTCAGCCCACGTCAGGAGCCTATGCGCGGCCTGAGGCGCCATCGCCTGCGGCTGAGCGGCCCCATTGTCCAGCGCCTGCGCGACAGCGCCAAGACCTTGGCCATTCCGCTGCCCCAGTTGCTGATTTCCATCATCGCCGCCTACTTGCAGCGCATCAGCGGTCAACAGGAGCTGAGCATAGGCATCCCGGTCGCCGCGCGCAGCCAGCGCGAGCAACGCGCGATTCCCGGCATGCTGGCCAATGCGCTGCCGATGCGGCTGCAAGTGCGGCCGGACATGACCATCGGCGAAGTCGCGCGTCAGGTCAGCCGCCAGGTCCGCCAAAGCCTGCGCCGCCAACAATACCGCTATGAAGACATGCTGCGCGACCAGCAAGGCCAGACCGGACGCGGCCACCTGTTCACCACCACCATCAATGTGGTGCCCTACGATCACGACCTGCGCTTCGCCGGCCACGGCACCACGCCGCACAACCTCGCCAACGGCCCGGCGGTCGACCTGGGTTTCGACATTTTCGACCGCAGCGACGACAAGGCGCTGGAGATAGGCTTCAACGCCAACGCCGCCCATTACGACGCGCCAGCGCTGGAGCGTCATATGCAGCGCCTGCTGCAACTGATGCGAGCGCTGGGAGATAATCCAACGCAAACGCTGGGCGATATCGAACTGCTCTCCGACGCGGAACGCGAGGCCTTGCTGGCGGCCTCGCGCGGTCCCGAACTCGCTGTCGCCGCGGACACCCTGCCCGCCTTGTTCGAACGTCAAGCCGTCCACGCCGCGCACAGCATCGCGGTCCAGCATGGCGAGCTCAGCATCAACTACGCGGAGCTGAATGCGCAGGCCAACCGGCTGGCCCATCAACTGATCGCCGATGGCGTCGGCCCCGAAGACATCGTCGCCTTCTGCCTGCCGCGCTCGCTGCGGCAAATCGTCGTGCTGCTCGCCATCGCCAAGGCTGGCGCCGCCTACCTGCCGCTGGACCCGCGCTACCCGCCCGAGCGTCTGCAGCTGATGCTGGAAGACGCGCAGCCGCGTCTGTTGTTGAGCGATGGCGACTGGAGCGGCGAGCTGCCGGCCGGCCTTGCTCAGCAGAACCTGGATCAGCCGGAATTCCAGGCCGCGCTCCAGTTGCGCAGCGCCGCCGACCCCGACGACGGCGCACGCCGCGACGCCTTGGGCCCGGCCAATATCGCCTATGTGATCTACACCTCAGGCTCCACCGGCCAGCCCAAGGGCGTACTGGTGTCCCATGCCGGCATCGCCAACCTGGCCGCTTTTCAGAGCGCCACGCTGGAAGTGGGCCCCGGCAGCCGAGTGCTGCAATTCAGCTCCATCAGCTTCGACGCTTCGTTCTGGGAAATCGCCATGGCGCTGCTGTCCGGCGCCACCCTGGTCATGGCCGATCACGAGGAGCAATTGCCGGGACCGGCGCTGGAACGTCTGCTGCGCCAACAGGAAATCAGCCACCTGACCCTGTCCCCCAGCGCTCTGGCCAATCTGTCGGTGGAATCACTGCCACAACAGCTTCGCTTGATCGTGGCCGGCGAAGCTTGCCCGCCGGCGCTGGCCGGCCTGTTCGGCCTGCAGCGCAAAATGTTCAACGGCTATGGCCCCACCGAGGCGACGGTTTGCGCCACGCTGAGCCAGCTGGACGGCGACGGCAGCGCCCCGATAGGCACGCCGCTGCCCAATGTGCAGGCCTATGTGCTGGATGCCAAGCTGCAACCGCTGCCGGTCGGCGTTGCCGGCGAGCTGTATATCGCCGGCGTCAGCCTGGCGCGCGGCTATCTGAACCGTCCGGCGCTGACCGCCGAGCGCTTCATCGCCAACCCCTTCGAGCCGGGCGAGCGCATGTACCGCACCGGCGACTTGGCGCGCTGGACCGATGACGGCCGGCTGGAACATCTGGGCCGAGTGGACCAGCAAGTGAAAGTACGCGGCTTCCGCGTGGAGCTGGGCGAGATCGAAGCCGCGCTGGCGCAGCACCCGACAGTGGCCAGCGCCGCCGTCATCCTGCACCCGCAGCCAAGCGGCCATCAGGCCCTGGCCGCCTATGTCGTCGCCCAGACCGACGCGCGGGCGGAACCCGCTCAGTTGCGCCAATACCTGGCGCAAATACTGCCGGAATATATGGTGCCCTCGTCGATCACCCTGCTGGACAGCATGCCGCTCAGCCCCAATGGCAAGCTCAACCGCCAGGCGCTGCCCGAGCCTGCGCAAGAAAGCGGCCGCGATTATCGGGCGCCGCGCACGCCGCCGGAGGAAATCCTGTGCGGGCTTTACGCCGAAATCCTCGGCTTGAACGCCGTAGGCATAGACGACAGCTTCTTCGAGCTGGGCGGCCACTCCCTGCTCGCCACCCGGCTGATCAGCCGGATCCGTTCTATTTTCCAGCTCGAGCTCGGCATCCGCAGCCTGTTCGAAGCGCCCAGCGTCGCCGCGCTGGCGCAACGCATCAGCCAGGCGCAGCCGGAAAATTCCTTCGCCATCCTGCTGCCGCTGCAACCCAAAGGCGAGCGCGCGCCGCTGTTCTGCATCCACCCAGCCGGCGGCCTGGGCTGGCCCTATGCCGGCCTGATCCGCCACCTTCCCGGCGATCAACCGCTATACGCGCTGCAGGCGCGCAGCCTGTCGCAGATGGAAACCCGCCCAGAGTCGGTGGACGAAATGGCGGCCGACTACCTGCGCCAGATCCGCGCGGTCCAGCCCCAGGGTCCCTATCATCTGCTCGGCTGGTCCTTTGGCGGCCATATCGCCCATGCGATGGCCATCTTGCTGCAGCAGCAAGGCGAACGGGTGGCGCTGCTGTCCATGCTGGACAATTACCCCCAGCCCTCGCGCCTGTTCCAGCCGGAAGACCAGATCATCCAGCAGCGGCTGATGAGCGCGCTGTCGGACGGCGCGGTGGCGCCGGGCGAAGACTACGTGGCGCGCGTGCGCGAACATCTGGGCATGTCAGGTCTGGACGCCGGCCTGTTCGACGCCATCCTGCGCGAATTCAAGGCCGCGCCGGTCTTGATGAACGCCCACGACTTCCAGTGCTTTGACGGTGATCTGCTGTTCTTCCGCGCCAGCGAGGACCCGCTGCGCGATGAGTTCCAGACGCCGGAAGCGTGGCAGGCCCATATCGGCGGCGACATCGTCGTCCATTCCATCGCCTGCCTGCATGAAAAAATCATGCGCCCGGAAGCGCTGACTCACATCGGCCCGGTGCTGGCCGCAGCGCTGCGCCAGGCTCAGGAAGCCGCCAATCCTCATCCATCCCAGAACCAGGAGCCCAATGATGTCGAACTTGTTTGATTTGCCGGACGGCGAATTCATGGTATTGCGCAACCAGCAGGGCAGTCACTCGCTCTGGCCATGCGCGATCGCTGTCCCCGCCGGCTGGAGCGTCGCGCATGGCCCCGCGCCGCGCCAGGATTGCACCCGCTATATCGAGACCAGCTGGCGCGATATGCGGCCGGAGCACATTGCAGCCTGATGCCGGCTCGGAATTCCGCCGATGACTCGCAAAAAAAGCGCAAGACAATGTCTTGCGCTTTTCCTGTCCGTCCAAGCTTCAGCCGAACTCGAACTCATGCGCCAGCAACCACTGCTTGATGTCCACCGTCTCCCGCCCCAGGGAACGATTGAACCCGCCCAAACTATTACGCGCCACCACGCGGTGACAGGGCACGATGATGGGCACCGGGTTGCGGCCGCAGGCATTGCCCACCGCCCGCGCCGACGACGCCAACGCCGTGGCGATATCCTGATAACGCAAGGTTTGCCCGCTGGGTATCTGCGCGATGGCGTGCCATACCTGCAACTGGTGCTCGCTGCCCGACAAACGGTACGGCACGCTGAAATGGAAGCGAGGGTCCGCGTAATAGGCGTCCAGTTGCTGGACGAGCTCCCGCTCCAGGCTGCCCGGAGCCGGCGGCAACAGCGGCTGGCGCTGGGCCAGAAACTCCAGCCGCAGCAAAAAGCCGTCCCGGCATACCATGCCCAATTGCCCGAACGGCGCGTCGATCACCGCAGAATAATCCATGCCGCCTCCGCCATCATGCCAAAAATCCACTCACAGTCTAGTGAAGCAGTACGACGCAAGGCGTTTGTATCGCCCGCTGCGTGAACCAGCGCTTATCGCTCAAGGTGTGTGGGACGCTCAGCCAACTTTGAACCGCCAAGAAAAAAGCGCAAGGCATCGCCTTGCGCTTTGAACTGTCATCAGGTCCAGGCCTGACTCGGCCAGGCTTAGCCTTGCTTGCGAGCCGGCAGCTTTTCCTTGATGCGTGCGGATTTGCCGGTACGGCCGCGCAGGTAGTACAGCTTGGCGCGACGCACGTCACCGCGGCGCTTCACTTCAACGGAAGCCACCAGCGGGGAGTAGGTCTGGAAAGTACGCTCAACACCTTCACCAGCGGACATCTTACGCACGGTGAAAGCGCTGTTCAGGCCTGCGTTCTTCTTGGCGATAACCACGCCTTCGTAAGCCTGCAGACGTTCGCGGTTGCCTTCCTTAACCTTTACCTGCACCACAACGGTGTCGCCCGGAGCGAATTCCGGCAGGGTTTTGCCCAGGCGGGCGATTTCTTCTTGCTCGAGTTTCTGGATCAGATCCATGAGATTACTCCTGGTTTTTCTGGAGATCTTGTTCCTGCTGGTACTCCGCCAGCAGCCGAGATTCCTGTTTTGTCAAAACGCGGCCTTGCAGCAAATCCGGGCGACGTTGCATCGTCCTGCCCAGAGCCTGTTTCAGCCGCCATTTAGCGATCAGCGCATGATTACCGGACAACAGCACATCCGGCACCCGCATGCCCTGATAGTCTTCGGGTCGGGTATAGTGCGGACAATCAAGAAGCCCGTCCACAAATGAATCTTCGTAAGCCGACTGAACATCGTTCAGCACGCCCGGCAGCAAACGCACCACCGCGTCCATCAGCACCATCGCCGGCAGCTCGCCGCCGGACAACACGTAGTCGCCGATGGAAATCTCCTCGTCGACCTCGCGCTGGATCAATCTTTCATCCACGCCTTCGTAACGGCCGCACAGCAGGATCAGGCCCGGCTGCTGCGACAGTTGCTCCGCTTTCGCGTGCGTCAAAGGGCGGCCTTGCGGCGAAAGATAAATCACATGGCTGCGCTCGGCGCCGGCTTGCGCCTGCCTGGCCCTGGCCGCCGCGATGGACTGCGCCAGAGGCTCGATCTGCATCACCATGCCGGGGCCGCCGCCGTAAGGACGGTCGTCTACCCGGCGGTAGTTGTCATGCGTGAAATCGCGAGGATTCCAGGCCTGAAACCCCCAGATGCCCAAGTCAAGCGCCCGCTGGCTGACGCCAAAGCGGGCGATGGAATCGAACATCTCCGGAAACAGCGTTACCGCGTCGATCTGCATCAGTAGTCCAGACCCCAGTCCACCTGGATCTTGCCTGCGGCAAGCTGGACTTCCAGCACATACTGATCCACAAACGGAATCATGCGCTGCGCGTCCGCGCCCTGCACCACCAGCACATCGTGCGCGCCGGTTTCCATCAGCTCGCTCACCTTGCCCAGCGTTTCGCCTTGCAGATTGACGACTTCCAGACCGATCAGATCGGCCCAGTAGTATTCGCCCTCTTCGGCGGCGGGCAATTCAGCGCGCGGAATGGCAATTTGCTTGCCGCGCAACGCTTCCGCGCCATCACGGTCTTCCACGCCTTCCAGCTTGGCGACCAGCGCCTTGGGCTGGAGAGCGCCATTTTCAAATGTGTACGGCTTCCAGTCGTTCTCCTGACCCAGCCACCAGACCGGGTAGTCGAACAAACCGTCAGCGTATTCGGTGTCGGCCTGGATCTTGATCCAGCCCTTGACACCAAAGGCGCCACGCACAAACCCCATTAATACGAGATCTTCCTTGCGCATGCGCCTAGTCCGTCCGATATGAAATCAACGAACGCTTAGGCAGCGGCCTTCTGCTCTTTCAGCAGCTTGGCAACAGCGTCGGAAACTTGAGCGCCAACGCCTACCCAGTGGTTCAGGCGGTCCATGGTGAAACGGACGCGCTCTTGCTTCTCATTGGCAACCGGGTTGTAGAAGCCAACGCGCTCGATGAAGCGACCGTCACGACGGTTACGGGAATCGGTCACCACGATGTTGTAGAACGGACGGTTCTTGGCGCCGCCACGTGCCAGACGAATCACTACCATTGTCGATTGTCCTTGAATAAAAACGGTATGTAGAAAAGCCCACGATTTTAGGTCAGTTTTCCCTTATCTTGCAAGCGCTTAATGCAAGACGGCTGTCAAGCCCGCAGTTACAGGCTCTTGGACACCATGGTCAGAGCCCGGTCTTCCGGGTGCGGCTCCACTGAAAATCCCAGTTTATGCATCAGCTTCAGCATGCCTTTATTGCCGGCCAGCACCTCGCCACGCATCACTTTCAAGCCCTGCTCCCGCGCCGCGTCGAACAAGGCGCTCATCAATAGATAGCCTATGCCCTTGCCCTGCCAGCGGTCCGCCACCTCCAGCGCGAACTCGCAGCCCTCGTTGTCCGGATCGGTGATGAAGCGCGCCACCGCCAGCATCTCCTCGCCGTCCTTGTGCTCGCGCGTCATCGCCAGCGCCATCTCGCGGTCGTAGTCCAGCTGAGTGAAGCGCACCAACATGCTTTGCGACAATTGCTTGATGCTGGACAAGTAGCGGTTGTAGCGGCTTTCTTCAGACAGATTGCGCACGAACTCCTGTTGCATATCCGCATCTTCCGGACGCACCGGACGCACCATCACATTGGTGCCGTCGTTCAATTTGGCGCACACCACCATGTGACTGGGGTAAGGCATGATCGCCATATGGCCGTAGCGCTTCAAGTCCGGCCGCGGCGGACACACGATGATACGGGCGTCCAGCGCAATCACACCCTGCTCGTCGGCGATCAGCGGATTGATGTCCATTTCGCGCAGCTCCGGCAGCTCGCACACCATCTCCGACACATGCAGCAGCACATCCGCCAGCTCGTCCTGATCCACCGCCGGCAGGTTCTTGAACGCGCCCAGCAATTGGCCGATGCGGGTATGGCGGATCATGCTGGCCACCAGATAGTCGTTGAGCGGCGGCAGGGACAGCGCGCGGTCGTGCATCACTTCCACCGCGATGCCGCCGGCGCCGAAAGTGATCACCGGGCCGAAGGCCTCGTCGTGGGTGACGCCCACCATCACTTCGCGCGCGAAGCGGCGCTTGCGCATCGGCTGCACCGACACCCCGTCGATGCGCGCCTCCGGCCGCGCCTGCCGAGTGCGGCGGATGATGCCGTCGAAGGCCTCGCGCAATGTCGCCTCATTGCTGATGTTCAGTTCCACTCCGCCAACGTCGGACTTATAAATGATGTCCGGCGAATCTATTTTCAGCACCACCGGATAGCCGATCTTGTCGGCCAGCTTCACCGCCTCGTGCGCGGTGCGCGCCAGCTTGGTCGGATTGACCGGGATGTGGAAGGCCGCCAACACCTCCTTGGATTCGCGCTCGGACAGAATCTCGCGGCCGTCCTTCGCCGCCGCGGCGATGACCTTGCGTGCCTTGGCCACGTCGGGATCGGCGCGCTTGCCCTCCAGCGGCCCCGGCGTCTGCAGCAGCAATTGCTGGTTGCGTTGATAGGCCGCCAGATTGCGGAACACCTCAATGCCGTATTCCGGCGCGCGGAAATGCGCACACTTGGCCTTGGAGAACAGCTCGCGGCTCTCCGACACCTTGGCATCGCCCAGCCAGGACAAGAACAGCGGCTTGCTGCTCTCGCGCTGCAAGCCGATCATCAATTGCGCCGTGGTCAGATGGTCGGTACCGGCCTGCGGCGTGAAGATCACCATCACGCCATCCACATTGGGATCGTCCAGACAGGCTTTCACCGCGGTGCGGAAGCGCGCCGGACTGGCGTCGCCGATGATGTCCAGCGGATTGCCGCGCGACCAATTGCGCGGCAGCACCCCATTGAGCAGCTCCAGCGTGTCATCGGACAGCTTGGCCAGCTCGACCCTATTGGAATAGGCGCTGTCGGCGGCCAGCACGCCGGGGCCGATGCCGTTGGTGACGATGGCCAAGCGCCTGCCGCCCACCCGGTAATTGGCGGCCAGCACCTTGGCCGCGGTGAACAATTGGGCGATGGTGTCCACGCGCAGCACGCCGGCGCGCGCCAGCGCGGCGTCGAACACATCGCCGCTTTCCACCAGATTGCTGGAATGCGTGACCCCGGTGACCGCGTCTTCGTAGCGGCCGGACTTGATCACCACCACCGGCTTGGTGCGCGCCGCCGCGCGCAAGGCCGACATAAAGCGGCGCGCGTCGTGAATGTGGTGGACATGCAACAAGATGCCCTGGGTGAAATTGTCCGCCACCAGGTAATCCAGAATTTCGCCGAAACCGACATCCAGCGCATTGCCCACCGAAATCACGCTGGAAAAGCCTATGCCCTTGCTGTCCGCCCAATCCAGCATCGCCGTGCACAAGGCGGATGACTGCGACACCAGCGCCAGATTACCCGGCCTGACCTTGCTGGTGTAATTGCTGGCGTTGAAGCCCGCCACCGGCCGCATCAGGCCCAGCACATTGGGCCCCAGGATGCGGATGCCGAAATGGCGGCTGATCGACAGCGTCTCGTTGATGATCTCGCGCTCCAGCTGCTCGCTGTCGGCGAACTCCTTGGCCAGCAGCACCGCCTTGATGCCCTTCTTGCCGCAATCCTTCATGATGGCCGGCAGAGTCCGGGTCGCCGTCACCACCACCGCGATATCCACCGGCTCATTGATCTGGCGCACCGAGGCCACGGCGGGAATCCCGGCCACCACCTTGTGATTGAGGTTGACCGGGAACAGCTTGCCCTGGAAGTTGCCCGCCAGCAGATTGGCGAACACCGCCTGCCCTATTGAGCCCGGCGTGTCGCTGGCGCCGACCACGGCAACGCTGCGCGGCGAAAACAACGGAGTCAGGTAATGCGGCCTCATTAGATGCTCATCCTTGGAAATAGTGATAACCGGCTCAAGGCCGGCGCTGCGCGCGCAAGGCCCGTCCTCCCTGTCCCGGCCAAAGCCCCATCATGCCGGCGGGATCTCAAGCCCATCTTGACCTCAGGCAAGCCCGAGTTTATCCCTTAGAACCTGTTTACGATCTGCTGCGCGTCGGCGATACGGCGTTGAAACCAAGCTCAAAATGCTCATGTACCACCTGTACATTCCGCTTTTTCACTCGTTTTCGCCTTGTCTCGCCTTAGCTCGCGAGATCGTAAACACGTTCTTCGCGCCGTCAGGCGATGCCTGCGCAAATGGACTGGCGCGGACACTACAATATTGTTAACCTTTATTGTTTAGCAAAAGCTCTTTACTGCACCGCACAAAGTCGCCATGCGCTCCTCTCGGAAAAGAAGGAAGGGAATGGCGGCGGGAGTCGATCCATCATGACGAAACGCGTCGTCACGCTTGCCCATTACTATACCCAACCCGAAATCCAGCAGATGGCCGACAAGGTTGGCGACAGCCTGGAGCTTTCTTTGTACGCCAAGGAAGCCAATGCCGACATCATCGTGTTCGCCGGCGTTCGCTTCATGGCCGAAACCGCGAAGATACTCAACCCCCAGGCGGAAGTGATCCTGCCCGACGCCGGCTCCACCTGTTCGCTGGTGACCCAGACCGACGTGGCCGCGCTGGCCAAATGGCGCAAACAACACCCCGATCACGTACACGTTTCCTATATCAACTCCAGCGCCGAGCATAAAGCGCTGTCCGACTGGATCGTCACCAGCCGCAACGTCGACGACATCATTGCCCACCTGTACGCCGAAGGCAAAAAAGTGATCTTCTCGCCGGACCGCAATATGGGCGGCTACCTCAACTACCAATACGGCTACGACATGCCGCTGTGGTCGGCCGTGTGCGAAGTGCACGACAAATTCAATGAAGCGGCGCTGGACGAAGCCTTTGCCGCCGCCGGCGCCGAGAAATACCTGATCGCCCACCCGGAAAGCCCGCTGCCGGTGCTGAAGAAAGCCGACTACGTCGGCTCCACCTCCGGCATGCTCAACTGGGTCAAACAGTTTGACGGCAGCCCCGACGCGGTGATCTTCGTCGCCACCGAGGACGGCATTCTTTACAATATGGGCCTGGCGCGCCCGGACCTGGACTTGCGCCAGGCACCGATCTACGCCGGCTGCCAATGCAACTCCTGTCCTTATATGAAGATGAACAGCGTGGCGGCAGTCAAGCGCGCCCAGCAAGGCGAGGGCCTGCGCATAGATTATCTGAGCCCGCAGCAGATGGACGCGGCGCGGCTGCCGATCGAGCGCATGCTGGAATTCAGCCAGCGTTACTACGCCTGAGCCACCGCCAAACCCGCCCACCGGCGGGTTTTGTTTGTCAGCCGCCGACGCCGGACTTTTCCGCGTCATCGATGCGGCGCTACAATCAGCCCACCCTGTATGCCGGCCCCCTATACAAGAAAGACAGCATGAAGTTTCTCATCAGCAATGACGACGGATATTTCGCCCCCGGACTGGCCATGTTGGCGCAGACCCTGTCCCGGCACGGCGATGTCGTCGTCGTCGCGCCGGAACGGGACCGCAGCGGAGCCAGCAACTCCTTGACGCTGGATCGTCCGCTGACCGTGCGCACCGCCGCCAGCGGCTTCCATTACGTCAACGGCACGCCCACCGACTGCGTGCACCTCGCCGTCACCGGCCTGCTCGACTTCAAGCCGGACATGGTGTTCAGCGGCATCAACCAAGGCCCCAACCTCGGCGACGACACGCTCTACTCCGGCACCGTGGCCGCCGCGACCGAAGGTTTCATGCTGGGCATCCCCTCGGTCGCGGTTTCGCTGGCCGGCTATAGCGGTCAGCACTTCGCCAGCGCCGCCGTGGTGGTGGATCAATTGGTGGAACGCTGCAAACGGACGCCGTTTCGCGAGCCGGTGCTGCTCAACGTCAACGTGCCCGACATCGCGCCGGAAGCGCTGGGCCAACTGACGGTGACCCGCCTTGGCCGCCGCCACTGCGCGCAGCCGGTGATCAAATCTCAGAATCCACGCGGCGAGACGATATACTGGGTGGGACCGGTCGGCAATGTACAGGATGCCGGCGCGGGCACGGACTTCGGCGCGCTGGCCAACAACGATATTTCGGTGACGCCGCTGATGCTGGATCTAACCGCCTATGGCCAACTGGACGGAATCAAGACATGGCTACACCACAGCTGACGCCGGGCCAACCGGCCTACGGCATGCTTTCCGACCGCACCCGCCGCCGCATGGTCGAACGGCTGCGCCAAAACGGCGTGGCCGACGAACGCGTGCTGAGCGCGATGTCGGAAGTGCCGCGTCACCTGTTTGTCGACCAAGCGCTGGCCACGCGGGCCTATGACGACGTCTCGCTGCCGATAGGCCATGGACAAACCATCTCCCAGCCCTTCACCGTGGCGCGGATGACGGAAATTCTGCTAAATGGCAAAGCGCCGGGCAAGGTGCTGGAAATCGGCACTGGCTGCGGTTATCAAACCGCGGTGCTGCTGAAAACCGGCGCCGAGGTCTATTCGATTGAACGCTTGGGTGTCATTCTTGACAAAGCCAGACGCAATTTGCGCGCCGCCAAGCAAGTGCATGCCCGCCTGGTGCATGGCGACGGTCATTTCGGCCTGGCCGAAGCCGCCCCTTTCGACGGTATCATCATGACTGCCGCCGCGCGCAATATCCCCCAGGCCCTGGTTGAACAGCTCAGCGACGGCGGCCGCATGATCATGCCGATAGGCGAAGAGGAACAGTACTTGTGGCTGATAGAGAAAACCGCGCAAGGCCTGCAGAAAAGCCGGCTGGACCCGGTGAAATTCGTACCCTTGCTTGCCGGGCGCAGTTAAAACTGCAAAAACACAACAGTTTCTTTGTCCGACAATTTATCAAATCACTTAAACAGACTATAAAAAACAAAAGTATGCTAAAAATGCATTGCAGCTATGCATATATATTCACGGCTTCGATCGGCATCGCCCTGAGCGGATGCACCAGCATCGCCCAACAAGCGGCCCCAGTGGAAAGCGGTGCGTCGGCCGCCACGCATAGCGCGCCGCCCCCCGCGCCGGTTTCCACACCTGCGGCAACGGGCGGCGGTGCCGCGGTAGCAACGCCGTACCAGGATAACGGAGGAGTGTCCGCCGCGCCGATAGGCTCCGCCACGGCGGCAGGCGTGACAGCAAAAGAAAAGACCCATGTGGTCCAGCCGGGGGAGAACCTGTTCCGCATCTCCTTGAATAACGGCTTGAAATACAAGGATGTTGCCGAGTGGAACAAGCTGCCGGACAACAATATCAAAGTAGGACAGGTATTGCGTTTGACGCCTCCCGGCAGCGATACCGCCGTGGCAGCGCCGGCCGCCGGCGCCAGCCAGCCGGCCACAACCCCGGCTCAGCCCAGCGCGCCGGTAGAGAGCGCCACCAACCGTCAAGGCGGGATCAAGACCTACCCCAAGGCCTTGAAACTGCCGTATAGCGCAGAAGCAGCAAAAACCCTGTCCGCTCAGAGCGAGGGCGGACCGGGCAATAACAAGAACGCTCAAGCCCCGATCAACTCCGCCAGTACGGCGGCGGCAAGCGCTCCGGCCAAGGCCGAAGCGCCGGCGGCAACAACGCCCAGCGCCAAGCCGGAGGCCAGCAAGCCCGCGGCGAAGGCCGACGAGGACGCGGTGCCGTGGCTGTGGCCGACCGAAGGCAAGATGATCAAGGGCTATTCCGACAGCAGCAAGGGCATAGACATCAGCGGCCGCAACGGTCAGCCGGTGCTGGCGGCGGGGGATGGCAAAGTGGTGTACAGCGGCACCGGCCTGCGTGGCTATGGCAAGCTGATCATCATCAAGCACAACAAATCCTTCCTGTCCGCCTACGCCCACAACAGTCAGTTGCTCGTAAAGGAGGGCCAGTCTGTCAAGCGAGGGCAGAAGATTGCCGAAATGGGCAATTCCGACGCCGACCAAGTGAAACTGCACTTTGAGATCCGCCGCTTCGGCAAGCCGGTGGACCCGATGCAGTACCTTGACCATAAGTCCTGACGGGCGGCCGGGGCCCCCGTCCAGGATCAGAAAGAGACGGGGGTAGAACATGAGTAGCGAACTCGACATTCTCGAAGAGCAAGAAATTCTCGACGAGGACAGCAATGAGGAAGCCGTTGCCGAAGTGGAGGCAGAGGAAGTCGGCGAAGCGCAGCCGGTATACGAAGAAGTTGCCGACGTCACCCAAATCTACCTCAACGATATCGGCAACAATGCCCTGCTGACGCCGCAGGAAGAACTGGCGCTGGCCCGCCGCGTGGTGGCCGGCGAGTTCGAAGCGCGGCAGAAGATGATCGAACACAATCTGCGGCTGGTGGTGAACATCGCCAAGCACTATATCAACCGCGGACTGGCGCTGCTGGATCTGATCGAGGAAGGCAATATCGGTCTGATGCACGCGTTGGAAAAGTTCGACCCCGAGCGCGGTTTCCGCTTCTCCACCTATGCCACCTGGTGGATACGCCAGAGCATAGAACGCGCGATCATGAACCAGTCGCGCACCATCCGCCTGCCGGTGCACGTGATCAAGGAGCTCAACGTCTATCTGCGCGCGTCGCGCCATCTGGAAAGCCAGATCGGCCGCGAGCCGACGCTGGACGAAATCGCCCACCTGGTCGGCAAGCCGGTGGACGATGTGCGCAAGGTGATGAACCTGAACGAGCGCATGGCCTCGCTGGACGCGCCGCTGGACATCGACCCCATGCTGTCGATTGGCGAATCCATCCCCGACGAGCAGCACGACGAGCCGGAAATCCAGCTGCACAACAGCCAGCTCGAACACTTCGTCCACGACTGGCTGGGCCAGTTGAACGAAAAACAGAAGCTGGTGATCGAGCGCCGCTACGGTCTGAACGGCTATGAAATCTGCACGCTGGAAGAACTAGCCGCCGCGCTGAGCCTGACCCGCGAGCGGGTGCGCCAGATCCAGATCGAAGGACTGGAGCAACTACGCCGCATCCTGCGCCGCAAGGGAATCTCCAAGGACTTCCTGTTGTAGCGAGCGGCGGCGTCAGTCCCTACAGCCCCCGGCACACCGGGGGCTTCGTTATTTGCGCGCCAGCCGAAAACGGCGGCTGCGACGCAACCATTCCCGCTGCCGGGCTTCCGCGCTGTCCCGCGCGCGATAGCGCAAGGCAACGTATTCCTGCACCAAGGCCTTCAACTGCCGGTACTCCGCCTCCGCCAGCCGGGGCTTGGCGCTGCGCAGCAGCTCCAACGGCCCGTCGCAAGGCCCTACCGCGACCCGCCGACGCTGCAGCTGCGCCAGCAGCAGCCGCCAGCCCTGCGCCATAGGCTCTTCGTTCAAACCTCGGCGGCGCCACCACCAGAGCAGCGGCAAGCAGGCCAGCGCCAGTCCATACAGCAAGGCCCGTAACACGCTGCCCACGCTGACGCTCTCCCCCAGCCCCAGACGCTGGAACAGGTTTTGCTGACGCGCCGCATCGTAGCCTACCACCCATTGCTGCCAGGCAAAACCGGCCGCCTGCCAGTTCTGGCGCAAATTGCGCAGCCATGCCGGCGACAGGCCGGCCAGCCCCTGCTCGCGCAAGGCTGGCACGCTTTGCTCGGCGCCATCCGCCAGCCGCAGCGGCGCCACCGCGCTGGTGGGGTCGACGCGCAGCCATTGCCCGCTGTCCGCCAGCCAGATTTCGACCCAGGCGTGCGCATCCGACGATTTGACCTGCCAGAAACGCCCCACCGGATTGTATTCCCCACCCTGATAGCCGACGACGATGCGCGCCGGCAGGCCCGCTGCGCGCGCCATGAAGGCCAACGCCGAAGCATAGTGCTCGCAAAATCCCTGGCGGCTGGCAAACAGGAATTGATCGATGCCGTCTTGCTGATCCAGCAAGGGCGGACTCAAGGTATAACGGAAGCCTTGGCTGCGGAACGCTTGCAGCGCCTGACGCACGAATGCGCGCGATCCGCCGGCCGCCAGCTCGCGCGCCCAGGCGCGCGCGCGCGGATTGCCCGGCGGCAAGCGCTGGTAGAACGCCTGTTCCCCGGCGGGCAGCGCCGACGCATAAACCCCGCCGACACGGCTGGCGCCCTGAAAGCGCAAGGTCTTGTTCTCCTTGCTATCACCACGCAATAGCAAGCCATAGCGCTGCCGCGCATCCTCATCGTCCGGCTGCGGCACATCCAGCGCCGGCAAACGCCCCTTGTCCGGCTCCAACGTAATCGCATACGCGACGACGGCGCCGCCGCTCAAACGCTCGCCGCCCCGCGCCGGAGGCTCGCCGCTGGCGCGCCAACTGCTGCCGTCGAAACGGTCCAGCAGCATTACTCGCCAGTACATCTCCGCCCGCGGCGGTGGCGCCTGTTCGAACACCGCGGCGAATGCCGGCTCCTGACTCAGGATCAAGCGGCTGACGCTGCCGGGTTCCAGGCTATCGCCCAGGCCGCTGACCGCCTGCCGCCCCGGCGCGCTGGGCATGCTCCACAAGGGGCCGGATAGCCGCGGCATGATCACGAACAAGACCAGCATCAAGGGCAAGGCCAAACCCAGCGCCGACGCGGCCGAGCGCAGGCTACCGCGCCACGGCGCGCCTTCCAGCGCCGCCATCGCGCCGGTCAGCGCCAGCAGGCTCAAGGCCAGCCAGACCGCCGCCGCCGGCGACTGATCGAACAATAGCGGCATCGCAGCCAGGAACACACCCAGCGCGATCAACACCCGCCAATCCCGCAGCCGCTCACACTCCAGCGCCTTGAAGCCCAGCAGCAACAGCAGAATGCTGACACCCCCCTCCCGCCCCACCAGCGTGCCCAGGCTGCGCCAGCACAACCAGCCCGCCAACGCCAGCGCGGGCAGCAGCCACCAGGACGCCGGCGGCGGCCGTCCGCGCCAAACCAGCAGCGCCTTGACCAGCAGCAGCGCGCTGGCCAAGGCCACCAGCCACAGCGGCAGATGCAGCCACAGCGGCGCGGCGCTCAGCGCCACCGCGACCAATACTGGCCAGACTCTGGAGAACTCAACACGCGTCATCGCCGCGCTCCCGGTGCAGCGCCAAGGCCGTCAGCGCCAAAAGGCGCTGCTGGGGCTGCGGCCCTATGCTGCGCGTCGGCAGCTTCAATACATAAGCCAGGCGCGAACGCTCGCACTGCTCAACGCGCCAGGCCAGCCGCGACAACTTGAGCTCCACATCGCCGCCACGGCCATAGTCCTGCCAGTCCAGCGTCAACAGCCCCGCCCTGCCCTCGCCGGCGAATTGCTTGCTGACCAGCGCGTCACGGCGCGCCAATACCTTCCAGGCGATGCGGCGCGGCGAATCGCCGACGCGATAGGCGTCCAAATGAGAAAAATCCTCCTCCACGCCGGGACCGCCGCTGGGCTTGTCGCCGCCGCCCTGGCTGTGACCGCGCTGGCTGTCCTGCAAGGGCGCGGGGAACAACAGCACCTGAGCGGTCAGCCGGACCCAGGCGCTCGCGCGCACCAAGCCAAACGGCGCCTCGCTCCAAACCTGGCAAGCCGGCAAGGCCATATAGCCGCGCCGGCTGCCGCAGACGCTCAACTCCAACTCGAACTCGCGTCCGCCCGGCAGCCTGCATACCTGTGCCTCGGCATCGTCCAGCAAAGCCAGGTTCAACAGGCGCGCACCGGCGTCATCATGGCTCAACAGCACGCGGAAACGCGCCACGTCGCCGGCAAAGACCGGCTCAGCGTCCAGCGCCCTCAGTTGCAGTCCGGCCAGTTGCCGGTACGCCATCAATACCGCGACCAACAGCAGGCCGGCCACCCAGAACGATAAGGCATAGGCCAGGCTGACATCGTAGTTCAAGGCGCCGATCCAAACCGCCAGCGCCACCAAGCACAAGGTCAGACCAAAACGGGTGGGCAGCAGATAAATGCGGTTCTGTTCCAGACGGCAATGCGGCTGCGGCGCCACTCGGCGCAGCATCCAGCGTCGCAGCCTGCCGCGCCAATCAAGGAATGGGAACATGGGCGAGCAGGCCGCTGGCGGCTTCGCCGCCATTGCCGCCGGCCAGGCGATGGCCGGCCACGCTGGGGAACACCGCTTTCACATCTTCCGGCAACACATGGTCGCGCCCTTCCAGCAAGGCCCAGGCGCGTGCCGCCGCCACCAGCGCCAGGCCGCCACGCGGACTCAACCCCGCAGCGAAACGGCTGTCGCGGCGCGAGGCTTCCACCAAGGCCAACACATAGGCGGCCAGCGCCGGGCTGACCGTCAGTTTCGCGGCCTGGCGCTGCAAGGCGATCAGCTCGCCCGGCTTCAGCGCCGGCACCAATTGCGCCAGCAACTGGCGGCGGTCTTCACCCTGCAGCAGGGCCAATTCCGCCTCGCGCGGCGGATAGCCCAGGGAGACGCGCATCAGGAAACGGTCCTGCTGCGATTCCGGCAAGGGGAAGGTACCGGCCTGCTCCGCCGGGTTCTGGGTGGCGATGACGAAGAAAGGCTCGGGCAAGGGGTAGGTGGCGCCGTCTATGGACACCTGGCGCTCCTCCATCGCCTCAAGCAAGGCAGACTGCACCTTGGGCGATGCGCGATTGATCTCGTCGGCCAGCAGTACTTGCGAGAACACCGGGCCCTGGTGGAAGTGGAAAGCGGCGGAGTCGCGCTGGTAGATGTTGACGCCGAGGATGTCGGACGGCAGCAGGTCGCTGGTGAACTGCACCCGGCGGTATTCCAGGCCCAGCACCCCGGCCAGGCCATGGGCCAGCGTGGTCTTGCCCACGCCGGGCACATCCTCGATCAGCAGATGGCCGCGGGCGATCAGGCAGGCCAGAGCCAGGCGGATAGCCTGCGGCTTGCCCAGGATCAATTGATTCAGTTGACGATAGGCAATGGAGAGAGATTGCATTTGCACCCGCTTACGCGCACTATTTATCGATATCACATATCCCGCGCCCATTGTACGCAACAAGGAATCGCACGTGTTGACCTGGCTGAAAAATCGCTTGCAACGCTCAGGGCTCACCGCCTACATCACCCACCCGGACTGCTTGCAGCACAATATGGGCGTCGGCCATCCGGAATGCCCGGAACGTCTGATCGCCATCCGCGATCAACTGATGGCTTCGCAGATCCTGGACGGACTGCAGGAGATAGAAGCACCGGAAGTCACCGAACAGCAATTGGCGCGCGTGCATCCGCCGCATTATCTCGAATACCTGGAGGCCTGTTCTCCCAGCATAGGCACTTTTCGCGTGGACCCGGACACCGCGATGTCCGCCGGCACGCTGCAAGCGGCCCGCCGCGCCGCCGGCGCCGTGGTCAAGGCGGTGGAACTGGTGGCCGAGGACAAGGCGCCCAACGCCTTCTGCGCGGTTCGCCCGCCCGGCCATCACGCCGAGAGCGGCAAGGCGATGGGCTTCTGCTTTTTCAATAATCTGGCGATAGGCGTCACCCACGCGCTGGCCCACTATCAGTTCGAACGGGTGGCGGTGATAGATTTCGACGTCCACCACGGCAACGGCACCGAGGAAATCCTGCGCGACGATCCGCGGGTCTTGATGGTGTCCATCTTCCAGCATCCGTTCTACCCCTATTGCGGCGACGAGCCGCAGGGGCCGAACATGCACAATGTGCCGCTCAAGGCCGGCAGCGGCGGCCGCGAATTCCGCGAAGCGGTGGAAACGGTGTGGCTGCCGCTGCTGCACGACTTCAAACCGCAAATCCTGTTCATCTCCGCCGGCTTCGACGCGCACCGCGAGGACGATATGGGTTCATTGGGCCTGGTGGAAGCTGATTACGAGTGGGTGACCCGCCACCTGATGCAGATCGCCGATCTCTACGCCGACGGCCGCGTCGTTTCGGTGCTGGAAGGCGGCTATGATCTGTCGGCGCTGGGCCGCAGCGTCGCCGCCCATCTGCGGGTGTTGTCCGACGGCTGATTCGAACTGCCGCCAAAACAAAAGGCCGTCCAAGAGACGGCCTTTTCATGGCTTAAGCAAGGCTCAGGAAGAACTCTTGTCCGTGCCCTTGTCGCCTATCTTGTCCTCTTGCCCGGTCAAGAGCTTGATCAGATTGGACTTGTGGCGATGCACCACCAGGATGGCAATGATGACGCAGCTGCCGAAATACACGCTCTGCGGCCCGACGATGAAGTAGGCGTAAACCGGTGTCAGCACGCAGGCGACGATGGCGGACAGCGAGGAAATCTTCAGCACGAAGGCGACGAACAACCAGGTGGCCAAGGCCGCCAGCGCCAGCCACGGGCTGAAGCCCAGCAGCACGCCCACCGCGGTGGCGACGCCCTTGCCGCCCTTGAAACCGAAGAACACCGGCCACATATGGCCGATCAGCACCGCCAGCGCCGACATCGCGATCGCCTGCTCGCCCAGGCCGTATTGCGGGCCGAACCAGGCGGTCAGCGCCACCGCCACCCAACCCTTGACGCCGTCGCCAAGCAAGGTCAGCGCCGCCGCCAGCTTCTTGCCGCTGCGCAGCACATTGGTGGCGCCGGGGTTGCCGGAACCGTAACTGCGCGGGTCGGCCATGCCCATGGCCTTGCTGACAATCACCGCGAACGAGAGCGAGCCGATCAGATAGGCCGCAACAACAAAGGCAAAGGCTGTCGTGGTCATGGTGTATCCATTAGAATAGAAGGCTTCGGATTTTACGGTATCGGGCGGCAAACCCCAACTCCCAGACAAACTGATGGACATCATATTCCTGCGCGAAGTGCGCGCCGACACCATTATCGGTGTCTACGAATGGGAGCGGAAAGCCCCGCAGACCATTGAAATCGACCTGGAAATCGGCATTCCCAGCGAAGCGCCCTGTCATAGCGACAATATCGGCGACACCATACACTACGGCGTGGTGGTGGAACGGCTGCGCAAGGCGCTGTCCGAGCAGCATTTCCTGCTGCTGGAAGCGCTGGCCGAATATATCGCCAAGGTGATCCGCGAAGATTTCGGCGCCCCCTGGGCCCGCGTCTCCGTCACCAAGCTGGGCATACTGCCCGGCGTCAAGCGCGTGGGCGTGCAGATAGAACGCGGCCACCGTCCGCGCTGACACACGGCGGAGCGCCGTGTCAGGCATTGACGCGGCCCCGCCGATGCGGAGATGATGTTTTCGTCATAACACGGAGACTCCGCATGCCCAGCATCTCAGTGCTTGAATTCCAGCGCCTGATCGACAAGGAACTGCCCCTGGTGCACTTGTTCGGCATGCGCGCCGTATCGATAGGCCACGGCGAGGCCGTCATGCGCATGCATTTCAACCCGGACCTGATCCGGCCGGGCGGCACCATCGCCGGCCCGGCGCTGATGGCGCTGGCCGACGCCACGCTGTACGCGGTGGTGCTGGGCATGATAGGCCAGGTGGAGCTGGCGGTGACCACCAGCCTCAACATCAATTTCCTGCGCAAGCCGCCGCCGGCGGACGTGATCGCCGAAGGCCGCATCCTGAAGCTGGGTAAACGCCTGGCGGTGGGAGAAGTCTTGCTGCTGTCGGCCGAACTGGACGAGCCAGTGGCTCATGTCACCGGCACTTATTCGATTCCGCCGCTGTCCGGACACTGAGCCCGCGGCGCGCGCGCTCAATCGGTATTCACTTTCAGCCGCAGCCCGATATCCTTGGGCGCCAACCGCAAGGACAAATGCGCCTGCTTGCTCAAGTCCAGCACCGGAGACAAGGACAGGCGCTTGCTGATCGCCTCGCGCTCGAAGCGCAGCCCGCCGATCACAATGTCCTTGTCGCCATCGGGCTGGCTGGGCCTGACCAGTTCGTCGGCCGGGGAAGCGCAGATCCAGGCTTGCGGCAGGCAAGCCGCCGCCGCGCCCGCGCAGCAGCTCAATCCCAGCCACAGCCCCAACAGCTTGCCCAGCATGCGCCGCGCCTCCGCCCGATGAAATGCGTGAACCTCCACTCATCATGGACAATGCCGCGCCGGCCGCAAGTTTTTTATTGATTACGCATGAAGTCGGCGGTGTTATGGAAGGCCTCGATCAGCTTTTGCTTCAGCCAATCCTCCACCACCAGCTCATCCACCGCGCGGCGCATGCAGGACATCCATTGATCGCGCGCCGCCTCGTCCACCGCGAACGGCATGTGGCGCATGCGCAAGCGTGGATGGCCGAAGGCTTCCATATACAGAGACGGCCCGCCCAGCCAGCCGGACAGGAACATGAACAGCTTCTGGCGCGAACCGGCCAGATCCTGCGGATGCATGTCGCGCAGCGGCTTCACCGCCGGATCGCTGTCCATGATGTCGTAGAAACGATCCGTCAACCAACGCACCACGCCTTCTCCGCCCAATAACTGGTACGGCGTCATTGCCTGCACTTCCTCGCTCACGCCTCTTTCCCCGTCTGCGGCCGCACCAGCGCGGCCGCTGTTCTGGCCCGCTCGCGGGCCTGTTCCACCGTATCCGCCGTGGCCAAGGCCACGCCCATGCGGCGCTTCAGATAACTTTCCGGCTTGCCGAACAGACGCAGATCCGCGCCCGGCACTTGCAAGGCCTGGTCCACGCCATCGAAAACGATGCCGGCCTCGTCCAGACCGCCATAAATCACCGCAGACGCGCCGGCGCTGTGCATGCCAGCCTCCACCGGCAGGCCCAGGATGGCGCGTGCGTGCAGCTCGAATTCGGACCAGCGCTGGGTGGCCAGCGTCACCAGGCCGGTATCGTGCGGCCGCGGGCTGACTTCGGAGAACCAGACCTGATCGCCCTTGATGAACAGCTCTACGCCGAACAGGCCGCGGCCGCCCAGCGCGTCGGTCACCGATTTGGCCACTTCACGCGCGCGCAGCAAGGCCAGTTCGCTCATCGGCTGCGGCTGCCAGCTTTCGACATAATCGCCGCTGCGCTGCAAATGACCTACCGGCGCGCAGAAATGCGTGGCGATGCCGCCGACGCCATCCGACGCGCGCACCGTCAACTGCGTAATCTCGTAATCGAAGTCGATAAAGCCCTCGACGATCACCCGCCCCATGTCCACCCGGCCGCTGCTGGCCGCGTACCGCCAGGCCTCGGCCACGTCTTCCGGCCCGCGCAGCAGCGACTGGCCCTTGCCGCTGGACGACATCACCGGCTTCACCAGGCAGGGATAGCCGATGCCGTCGTCGATGGCGGCCTGCAACTCCTGCTGGCTGGACGCGAACGCATAGGGCGAGGTGGGCAGGCCCAACTCCTCCGCCGCCAGCCTGCGTATGCCTTCGCGGTTCATCGTCAGATGGGCGGCGCGCGCGGTGGGAATCACCTCGGCCACGCCGTCCGCCTCGATGCGCAGCAATTCGTCGGTGGCGATGGCCTCGATCTCCGGCACGATCAGATGCGGGCGCACCTGCTCCACCAGCCGGCGCAAGGCCGCGGCGTCCGACATATCGATTACATGGCTGGCGTGAGCGACCTGCATCGCCGGCGCGCCGGCGTAGCGGTCCACCGCTATGGTTTCCACCCCCAGCCGCTGCAAGGCGATCACCACCTCCTTGCCCAGCTCTCCACTGCCCAACAACATCACCCTGACGGCACTGCGACTTTGCGGCGTTCCGATGCGCATGACGATCTTCCTTGGAAATGAATGGCCAGGCCCGCCATCGGCGGGCCTTTGGGAATCCGAATCGGCGCGATTTTACCATGCGCCGGGCATCGGCTCGCTTCAGTTGAACCTATCGCTCAAGCGCGGCAGAACGCGAAATCCAGCGCTGGCGTTTCGCCGCTGATGATGTCCGCCAGCGCGCGCCCGGAACCGGCGCCCTCGGTCCAACCCAGGGTGCCGTGACCAGTGTTCAGATATAGACGCCGCAGCCTGCTGGGACCGATCAGCGGCACATTGCCCGGCGTGGCCGGGCGCAGGCCGCTCCAGAAGCGCACGCGCTCCCAGTCGCAGGCATCGCCGAACAAGGCGCGGCCGCGCTGCAGCAACAAGTCGCAACGCCGCGGCTCCAGATGGGTGGAATAGCCGGACAGCTCGGCGGTGCCGGCAATGCGCAGCTCATCGCCCAGCCGCGACACCACCACCTTGTGAGCTTCGTCGGTAATGCTGACTCGCGGTGCTGCGGCGGCGTCGACAATGGGCAACGTGGCGGAATAGCCCTTGGCCGGGTATACCGGCAAGCGCAAGCCGGCCCGCGCCGCCAGCAGAGGAGAATAAGACCCCAGCGCCAACACATAGGCATCGGCGTCGATGCGCTCGTAAGCGCCGTCGGCGCCAGTGATGGACACCCCGCTCACCGCGCCGTCCACACACTCCAGCGCATTGATCCGGGTCTGGAAACGAAACTCCACGCCGCGCAGCGCGCAGGCCTGGGCCAGCGCGACGGTGAACAGATGAACATTGCCGGACTCATCGTCCGGGCTCCAGCAAGCGCCGCGCAACTGCGGCAGGATGCGCGCCAAGGCCGGCTCCCGTTCCAGCGCCTGGGCCGGCGTCAGCAAGCTTTTCTCCACGCCCAGCTTTTGCAGCTGCGCGCAGCCGGCGCGGGCCTGGGTCAGCTCGGCTTCGGAAAACAGCAAGGTCAGGATGCCCTGTTGCAACTGCTGATAATCGATGCCCAACTCCCGGCGCAGCATGCGCAGCGTATCTCGGCTGTGCAGGCCCAGCGCCACCATCTGGCGCATATTGCGCGCGCTGCGTCCCGGCAGGCATTCACGCAGGAAATCCAGGCCCCAGCGCCATTGCTGCGCGTCCAGCCGCGGCCGGAACAGCAACGGCGCGTCATCGCGCAACAGCCAGCGCAATACCCGCCACGGCGCGCGCGGATTGGCCCAAGGCTCGGACTGGCTGACCGAGATCTGGCCGCCGTTGGCGAAGCTGGTTTCTCTCGCCGCGCCGCTGGCGCGGTCCACCACCACCACTTGGTGGCCCTTCTCCGCCAAGAACCAGGCGGTGGACACGCCGATGACGCCGGCGCCCAATACCACTACTCGCATCGATTCTCCACAAACGCCAATGGGCAAGACTCGCTTGCCCATTGGCCGTGCCAGCCGCGATCTGCCGTTACGGCTTCTTCGCGTGCTCGTAAACCGTCTTGCCGCGCAGATGGAAATAATCCGACGCGAAATAGAAATTCTCGGAATGGCCGACGAAGAGCAGGCCATCCGGCTTCAACAACGGCGCAAAGCGCTTGAGCACGCCGAACTGGGTGTCGCGGTCGAAATAAATCATCACATTGCGGCAGAAGATGGCATCGAACTGGCGCTTGACCGACCAATTGCTCTCCACCAGGTTCAGCCGCTGGAAGGTAATCATATTGCGCAGTTGGGACTTGGCCTGAAAACTGCCGTCCGGCTGCTTGTCGAAATACTTGGCGGCGTAGCCCGGCGGCAGGCGCGCCACCTTGTCCGCGGCGTAAATGCCCTTGCGTCCGGTTTCCAGCACGCTAGTGTCCAGATCCGTGGCCAGCACGCTGATGCGCGCGCCCGGCACCGCCTCCAGCGCGGTGATCGCCAGCGAATACGGCTCCTCGCCGGTGGAGGAGGCCGCGCACCAGATCGCCAGTTCGCCGGAAGCGGCGGCCTTTTTCTTCAAGTGTTCCGCCAGCAAGGGGAAGTGATGTTCTTCGCGGAAGAAGAAGGTCAGATTGGTGGTCAGCGCGTTGACGAATTGTTCGAACTCGCGCTTGCCGCTGATGGACTCCAGGAAATCGACATAGGCGGCGAAGCCGGGCAGCTTCAACTCGCGAATGCGGCGCACCAGGCGACCGTAAACCATGTCTTTCTTCGACGGGTTCAACGAAATGCCCGCTTCCTTGTAGATCAGCTTGCGAATGCGCTCGAAGTCGGCATCGCTAAACGCGAATTCACGGGTGAATTCGATCTTAGGCAAGACGACGGGTGGCAGCTTATTCATTTTGTTGTCCCCATAAAAAAGGCCCGGGCAATAGCCCGAGCCTGTATTCTACCGCGTCCGGATCACACCGAGAACGACGAACCACAACCGCAGGTGGTGGTGGCGTTCGGATTGCGGATCACGAACTGGGAGCCCTCCAGGCTTTCCTGGTAATCGATCTCGGCGCCAACCAGATATTGGTAGCTCATCGGATCCACCAGAAAGGTCACGCCTTGTCTCTCTATAGCGGTATCGTCTTCATTTGCGATTTCGTCAAATGTGAAACCGTATTGAAAACCGGAGCAGCCGCCGCCGGTAACGAAAACGCGTAGTTTCAGATCGGGGTTGCCTTCCTCGGCAATCAGCTCCTGCACCTTGGCACAAGCGCTTGCGCTGAAGTTGATCGGGGACGGCATTTCAGTTGCTGCTGTAGTCATGTCAAACCTCGCAATTCAGTTCCGGAACCTCGAAGACCCGCTGCGCGGACCGGCTTTGTGCCCTATGCGGCACGGCGCCCGAAGCTCCTTCTAAAGCCGGCAGAGCGGCATTCACCCACTATTTTAGTCGGATATTGGGGCCGATGGCGAGTCTTCAAGCGAACTAGTTCTTTCCGCGCATGCGCCAATGTCTCAAGGCAGCAAGGGAACGATGTCGAGACCGGCCCGTTCCGGCTGAGCGAACATCAGGTTCATGTTCTGCACCGCCTGGCCGGCGGCGCCCTTGACCAGATTGTCTATCACCGACAACACCACCACGGTATCGCCGCCTTGCGGCCGATGGACCGCGATGCGACACACATTGGCGCCGCGCACCGAGCGCGTCTCCGGATGGCTGCCCGCCGGCAGCACATCGACGAAATGCTCACCCTCGTAGCGCTGCTCGAATAGCGCCTGCACGTCTACCTCGGTCTTCAGCCGCGCATACAGCGTGGCATGGATGCCGCGTATCATCGGCGTCAGATGCGGCACGAAGGTCAAGCCCACCGGCTGCCCGGCCGCGCGGCCCAGGCCCTGGCGGATTTCCGGCAGATGGCGATGGCCGGCCACGCCGTAAGCCTTGAAGGAATCGCCGGCCTCGGCCAGCAGCGCGCCCACTTCCGCCTTGCGTCCAGCGCCGGACACGCCGGACTTGCAGTCAGCGATCAGATTGGACAAATCCACCGCGCCGGCTTCGATCAAGGGCAGGAAGCCCAATTGCACCGCAGTGGGATAGCAGCCCGGATTCGCCACCAGCCGCGCGCCGCGAATGACCTCGCGGTTGACCTCGGGCAGGCCGTATACCGCCTGCGCCACCAGATCCGGCGAGCCATGCTCCATGCCATACCATTTCGCCCATTCGGCGACGTCCTGGATCCGGTAATCGGCGGCCAGATCCACCACCCGCACGCCGGCGGCCAGCAGTTCGCGCGCCTCGTTCATCGCGATGCCGTTGGGTGTGGCGAAAAATACCACATCGCAATCCTGCAAGCGTGCTTCATCGGGCGTGGAGAAGGCCAGGTCGATGCGGCCTCGCAAGCTGGGGAACAGGTCGGCCACCTTCATGCCGGCCTCCTTGCGCGAGGTGACCGCGGTCACGCGCGCCGACGGATGGCCCGCCAGCAAGCGCAGCAGTTCGACACCCGTGTAGCCGGTGCCCCCGACGATTCCCACCTTGATCATGCCCATTCCTTTGTATAAAAGCGCGTCGCAAAAACGACAGTGTAGGCACTGCGATGCTGCCTTGCAATATCGATGGAATGGAAGCCAAGAAACGACAGGCAAGAAAAAACCGCCTGGCAAACGCAGGCGGTTTTCTTGGAAACAGAATTCGGCGAATTAACGCTTGGAGAACTGCTTGGCGCGGCGAGCTTTGCGCAGGCCGACTTTTTTACGCTCAACTTCACGAGCGTCGCGGGTCACATAACCAGCAGCGGACAGAGCCGGCTTCAACGCGGTGTCGAAGTCGATCAGCGCGCGGGTGATGCCGTGACGGATCGCGCCGGCTTGGCCGGTTTCGCCGCCGCCGACAACGTTCACCTTGATGTCGAAGGACTCGAGGTTTTCGGTCAGCGCCAGCGGCTGGCGGATTACCATGCGACCGGTTTCACGAGCGAAATATTCATCAACCGGCTTGCCGTTGACGATGATCTGGCCCGAGCCCTTTTGCATGAACACGCGAGCTACGGAGCTCTTGCGACGGCCGGTGCCGTAGTAGTATTTACCGTTCATTTCTACGCCTTAAAATCAGATTTCCAGCACTTTCGGCTGTTGAGCAGTGTGCGGATGCTCGGAACCGGAGTACACCTTGAGTTTCTTGATCATGGCGTAGCCCAGCGGACCCTTCGGCAGCATGCCTTTTACGGCTTTTTCCAGAACGCGCTCAGGGAACTTGTCCTGCAGTTCGGTGAAGCTGCGCTCATAGATACCACCCGGGTAGCCGGAGTGACGGTAGTACTTCTTGTCTTGTGCCTTGGCACCGGTAACGCGCAGCTTCTCGACGTTGACCACGACGATGAAATCGCCGGTATCTACGTGCGGGGTGTATTCCGGCTTGTGCTTGCCGCGCAGGCGACGGGCGATCTCAGCAGCGAGGCGGCCCAAAACCTTGTCGTTGGCATCGACCACAAACCAGTCGCGTTTAACCTCATGCGGCTTGGCAGAAAAGGTCTTCATGGAACTCTTCCATCGTAATTCTTGAAAGTTACGGATTCTATTACAGCGCTTATCCGGCTGTCAAACCCTTGTGCGACAACAGAAATCCGACACTCCGACGATGGAGGCGCAAGCAGGAGGAAAATGCCGTTGAAATAAGGAAATAATGCCGATAGGCAAAAAAAAAGCGCAACATCTAGCTTTGTTGCGCCAAGTTCCACCTAAAGAAGGAGGATGGAGGAGACAACACCAAAACGCACACTTTGCATGCCACGTCCTGATGCAGGTTTCATTATCGGCACACTTTTGCTGCATTGCAAGATTTTTGTGCATCGCACCATAAACCGTCACCGTTTTTGCCACACCAGAAAGTAAACCCTTGTACAACAATGGATAAACACCAAATTGCAACGCAGCAAGCACTAGCGAGAAAGCTGGTTTATCCTGGGGCGGACAGCAAAACGGGGCGCCGCGCGCCCCGTCACATTGTCAGACAATGGCCTGACAAAACCTCAACGCTTACAACTTGACCGCCGCCGCCAGCGCCACTTCCATCATGTCGCGGAACGTGGTCTGCCGCTCTTCCGCGCTGGTCGCCTCGCCGGTGGGGATGATGTCGGACACAGTCAGGATGCCCACCGCGCGCGCGCCGTACTGCGCGGCCACGCTGTAGATGCCGGCCAGTTCCATCTCGATCACCTTGACCTGCATCTTGTCCAGCACTTCCAGCATATTGGGCTGCACGCCGTAGAACAGGTCGGCGGAGAACACATTGCCCACCGTCACCGGCTTGCCCTGCTCTTCCGCGGTGTCCACCACTGTGCGCAGCAGGCCGTAATCGGCAATCGCGGCATAGTCGTGATCATTGAAGCGCATGCGGTTGACCTTGCTGTCGGTGGACGCGCCCATGGCGACGAACAACTCGCGCAGCTTGATGTCCGGCGTCACCGCGCCGCAGGAGCCGATGCGGATGATGTTCTTGACGCCGTAATCCTTGATCAGCTCGGTGGTGTAGATGCTGGCGGACGGAATGCCCATGCCGTGCGCCATCACCGACAGGCGCTTGCCCTGGTAGGTGCCGGTGTAGCCGAACACATTGCGCACCGTGGTCACCAGCTTGGCGTCTTCCAGGAAGGTTTCCGCGATCATCTTGGCGCGCAGCGGATCGCCGGGCATCAATACGGTTTCGGCGAAGTCGCCCGCTTGGGCATTGATATGCGGAGTTGCCATAATGTATTCCTCTAGATTCAAAAAACCCCGGTGCCAGGGCGCCGGGGCGTATGTCATTCAGCCGCGCCTCACAGGAAGGACTGGCCGTAATCCATCGCGTTCAGGCCCAGGTGGGCCGCCACGGTCTGACCGATATCAGCGAAGGTTGCCCGCTCGCCGATAGGCCCCGCCGGCACGCGCTTACCGTAGCACAGCACCGGGATATGTTCGCGAGTATGGTCCGTGCCTTCCCAGGTGGGATCACAACCATGGTCGGCGGACAGGATCAGGATATCGTCGTCGCCCAACGCCGCCATCACTTCCGGCAGCCGCGCGTCGAACTCCTCCAGCGCGCGGGCGTAGCCGGCGGTGTCGCGACGGTGGCCATAGCTGGAGTCGAAATCGACGAAGTTGGCCATGATGATGGCCGGACGTTCGCCATGGTCGCGCATCGCGCCCAGGGTGGCGTCCCACAGCTGGTCGAAGCCGGTGGCCTTGTGCTTGTGGGTGATGCCGACATGGGCGTAGATGTCGGCGATCTTGCCGATGGACACCACGTCGCCGCCGGCCTTGGCCAGCTTCTCCAGCACCGTCGTCGCCGGCGGCTCCACCGCCAGGTCCTTGCGGTTGCCGGTGCGCACGAACTGGCCCCTGCCCTCGCCGACGAAGGGCCGCGCGATCACGCGGCCGATATTGTACGGCTCCAGCAGTTCGCGGGTGATCTTGCACAGTTGGTACAAGCGTTCCAGCCCGAACGTCTCTTCATGACAGGCGATCTGGAACACCGAATCCGCCGAGGTGTAGAAGATGGGCTTGCCGCTCTTCATATGCTCCTCGCCCAGCCGGTCCAGGATTTCCGTGCCGGAGGCGTGGCAGTTGCCCAGATAGCCGGGCAGTTCCGCCTTGGCGACGATGGCATCCAGCAGCTCCTGCGGGAAGCTGTTGTCGTGGTCGCTGAAATAGCCCCAGTCGAACAATACCGGTACGCCGGCGATTTCCCAGTGGCCGGACGGGGTGTCCTTGCCGCTGGACAGTTCGCGCGCGTAACCGTAAGCCGCCACCGGCTCGGCCGGGTCCATGCCCTCCGGAAAATAGCCGGAAGACAGGCGGCAGGCGTGGCCCAGGCCCATGCGGGACAGATTGGGCAGGGTCAGCGCGCCATTGCGGCCGACATTGGCGCGGCCGGCGGCCGCCTCCATGGCGATGTGGCCCAGCGTGTTGCTGCCGGCGTCGCCGAACTGCGGGGCGTCGGCGGCGGCGCCGATGCCCAGCGAGTCCAGAATCAAAATGATGGCTCGTTTCATATTGCCGCTCCGGGATTACTGCTGGCGAATCTTCTGATAGACCAGCGGCAGCGCGGAAGGTGCCGCGTCTGCCAGCTGGATCGCCGCCTTGAGGCGGCGCTCCGCGTCGGCGAAGCTGTTTTCGTCAGCCGCGTGAATATAAGCCAAGGGTACACCGACGTCGATGCGCTGGCCCAGCTCGACGAAGCGGGACAGGCCGACGCGGAAGTCCAGCTCGTCACTGGGCAAGCGGCGTCCGCCGCCCAGCGCGCACACCGCCATGCCGATGCCGCGGGTGTCCATGCCGCCGACGAAGCCGGCGTGTTCCGCCAACACCGGGCGCACGATGGGCGCGGCCGCCATATGGGAATCATAGTTCTCCATGAAGTCGGCGGGGCCGCCCAGCGCGGCCACCATGCGGCCGAAAATCTCGGCGGCGCGGCCGGAATCCAGCGCGGTCTGCAGCTTGTCGCGCGCCTCGGCCTCGTCCTTGGCCAGCTTGCCCACCACCAGCATTTCGGCGCACAGCGCCATGGTGACCTCATGCAAGCGCGGATTGCGCTCGTCGCCCTTCAGGTAGCGCACCGCCTCGCTGGTTTCTATGCTGTTGCCGGCGGTCCAGGCCAGGGGCTGGCTCATCTCGGTGATCAACGCGCTGGTGGCGACGCCGGCTCCGTTGCCCACCTTGACGATGCGCTCGGCCAGCTCCACGGATTTTTCCATCGTCGGCATGAAGGCGCCAGTGCCGGCCTTCACGTCCATCACCAGAGCATCCAGGCCGGCGGCCAGTTTCTTGGACAGGATGGAGGCGGTGATCATCGCCACCGACTCCACCGTTGCGGTCACATCGCGCACCGCGTAAACGCGGCGGTCGGCCGGCGCTAGGTCGGAAGTCTGGCCGATGATGGCCACGCCCACTTCCTTGACCACGCGGCGGAACTCGTCCGGGCTGGGGAAGGGATTGTAGCCGGGGATCGCCGACAGCTTGTCCAGCGTGCCGCCGGTATGGCCCAGGCCACGGCCGGAGATCATAGGCACGAAGCCGCCGCAGGCGGCCACCATCGGCCCCAACATCAGCGACACCACGTCGCCGACGCCGCCGGTGGAATGCTTATCCACCACCGGGCCGGGCAGGTTGAGATCTCCCCAATGCATGCGGCGGCCGGAATCGCGCATCGCCAGCGCCATGTGCACGTTTTCCTCCAGCGCCATGCCGTTGAAGTACACCGCCATGGTCAGCGCGGAGATTTGACTGTCGGCCACGCTGCCGTCGGTGATGCCGGCGACGAACTGCTGGATGTCCTGTTGCGACAGCGCCTGGCCGTCGCGTTTCTTACGAATGATTTCCTGAGGCAAAAACATGGCATTCTCCCTGCCTTGCGCCTGCCGCGGCGAAACCCGCCGCGAGCAATAAATAATGGCCGGGACCCACGCCACGGCCAAGAATTAAGAACCGCTAACAAAACCGCTTAGCGCGCCTGAGGCAAGGCGCACCGACGCAGGCAGTACTCGAGTACGACAAGTCGGTGCAACGCAGCATCAGGGGTTTTGTCAGCGGTGATGAAACAGCGAGCGATCAGTAGCCGCTGATCGGCTTGACCTCGCCCCCTTCAATCTCCGCCTGCAAATTGCCCAGCAGACCGGAAGCGCCGAAACGGAAGCGCTCGGCGCTCACCCAGCCCGCGCCCAGCAGATGCTCGGCCAAGTCCAGGTATTCCGCCGCCTCGGCCGCGGTGCGCACGCCGCCGGCGGCCTTGAAGCCGCAAGCGCCGCCGGTTTCGCGGATGGCGGACAGCATCACGCCGGCCGCTTCCAGCGTGGCGTTCACCGGCACCTTGCCGGTGGAGGTCTTGATGAAATCGGCGCCGGCCTGGATCGAGATCAGGCTGGCCTCGCGGATCAGCGCCTCGTCCTTCAGCTCGCCGCTTTCGATGATGACTTTCAGCGTCTTGCCTTCGCAGGCGTCCTTGCAGGCCGCCACCAGTTGCGCGCCCACTTCGCGCTTGCCCGCCATCAGCGCGCGATACGGGAACACCACGTCGACTTCGTCCGCGCCGTAAGCGATCGCGGCGCGGGTTTCCGCCACCGCGATGGCGATGTCCTCGTCGCCGGCCGGGAAGTTGGTGACGGTGGCCACTTTAACCTCCGGGCAGCCGGCCTCGCGCAGGGTTTTCTTGGCGATGGGCACGAAACGCGGATACACGCAGACCGCGGCCACGGTGCCGGCGCCGCTCTTGGCCTTGCGGCACAGCGCGGCGACCTTGTCGTTAGTGTCGTCGTCGTTCAGCGTGGTGAGATCCATCAGGGACAGGGCGCGGCGGGCCGCGGCGATCAGTTCGGACATGAGCTAACAAACCTTTCAAAATTGAACGGCCAGCCGCGCTTCGCCAGCCGTTCCAAAGCCTCAGCGCCGCCGACGGGCGGCGGTGCAAAAAAACCATTATGAAAATTTCTTTAAGTCAAAGCAATGCACAGCCACAGTGAACTTGTGCCAACGCAAACTCGGCCGCGCCTTAGAACGTGTTTACGATCTCGCGAGCTAAGGCGAGACAAGGCGGAAACGAGCGAAAAAGCGGAATGTACAGGTGGTACATGAGCATTTTGAGCTCGGTTTCAACGCCGTATCGCCGACGCGCAGCAGATCGTAAACAGGTTCTTAGAACGTGTTTACGATCTCGCGAGCCAAGGCGAGACAAGGCGAAAACGAGCGAAAAAGCGGAATGTACAAGTGGTACATGAGCATTTTGAGCTTGGTTTCAACGCCCATTTCTATCCATCCCGCCGACGCGCAGCAGATCGTAAACAGGTTCTTACAAACGCCGCGCCTCCTGCACCCCACTCAACTCCATCATCCGCGACAGCACCCGGCTGATGTCCTGCACCTGGCGCACCTCCACGGTGAAACGCATGCGGGCGCGGGTGTCTCGCGACAGGGTGTTGACGCCGATCAGGTTCAGCTTCTCGCGCGACAGCACATCGGACAGATCGCGCAGCAGGCCGGGCCGGTCCATGGCGATGATCTCGATATCGATGGGGAACACGCTGCTGCGCTGATCGCCCCACTCGGCGGCGATCAAGCGCTCCGGCGCTTCCACCGACAATTTTTTCAAGGTCAGGCAGTTGGTGCGGTGAATGGAAATGCCGCGCCCCTTGGTGACGAAGCCCATCACCCCGTCCGGCGGCGCCGGCTTGCAGCACTTGGCCAGCACCGTCATCAGATTGTCCACGCCCTCGATCAACACGCCGCCCGCATCGTGGCCGCCCTTGCTGGCCTTGACCAGGCTTTCCGGCGCCACGTCCGCCGGCGGCGGCGGCGCGAAGCTGACGATGGCGTTGGACACCACCCGCGTGGTCAGCTCGCCGTGGCCCAGCGCGCCGTACACTTCCTCCAGCTTGTCGTAGCCCAGCTTCTCCGCCAGCGCGCCCAGATTGGGCTGCATATGGCTGTGGCGCGCCAGCTCGCGCTCGAACAACATCTTGCCGGTCTCGCGCACGGTGTCGGCGTTGAGCAGGCGGATGTGCTGGCGGATCTTGGAAATGGCGCGATGGCTCTTCACCCAGCCGTCGTGCAGCCAGTTCACCGACGGCCCGCCTTCCTTGGCGGTGATGATCTCCACCCGCTGGCCGTTCTGCAGCGGCGTGGACAAGGGCACGATCTGCCCTTCCACCTTGGCCCCGCGGCAGCGATGGCCCAGATTGGTGTGCACCGAATAGGCGAAATCAATGGGGGTGGCGCCAAACGGCAAGGCCATCACCCGGCCCTGCGGCGTCAGCACATAGATGGTGTCGGCGAACAACTCGGTCTTGAACGCCTCGGCCAGGCCCTCGCGGTCCGACATCTCCTCGCGCCAGTCTAGCAATTGGCGCAACCAGGAGATTTTCTCCTCGTAGGCGGCGTCGCCCTTGCCGCCCTCCTTGTAGCGCCAATGCGCGGCCACGCCGAACTCGGCGTGCTCGTGCATCTCGAAGGTGCGGATCTGCACCTCCACAGCCTTGTCCTCCGGCCCAATCACCGCGGTGTGCAGGCTGCGGTAATTATTGGCCTTGGGGTGAGAGATGTAGTCGTCGAACTCGCCGGGAATCGGCTGCCAGGTGCCGTGGATGATGCCCAGCGCCGTATAGCAATCCGGCAGCCGCTCCACCAGGATGCGCACCGCGCGGATGTCGTAGAGTTCGCAGAAATCCAGCTTTTTCTTCTTCATCTTTTTCCAGATGGAGAAGATATGCTTGGGCCGGCCGGCCACTTCCGCCTTGACGCCGGCGCTCTTCAGCTCCGCGCGCAGGGTGTCCAGCAAACGGTCGATATAGTCGATGCGCTCCAGCCGGCGTTCGTCCAGCAGCTTGGCGATACGCTTATAGCTGTCCGGCTCGGTATGACGGAAGCCCAGGTCCTCCAGCTCCCACTTGATCTGCCACACTCCCAGGCGGTTGGCCAGCGGCGCGAACAGGTCCAGCGTCTCGGTGGCGATGCGGCGGCGCACCGTCTCATCCTCTACCTCGGCCAGGTAATGCATGGTCTGAGTGCGCCAGGCCAGCTTGATCAGCACCACGCGGATATCGGCCACCATGGCCAGCAGCATCTTGCGCATGGTTTCCGCCTGGCGCGCGCGCTCCTCCGGCGTGGACAACTTGTCGATGCGCGCCAGCTCGGTGATGCGGCGCACGCCGTTGACCCCCTCCACCAATACCGCCACGGTGGGGTTGAAGGTTTCGCTCAGCCAGGGCTGCCAGTCCTCGCGGTAATCCGAAGCGGCGAACATCAAGGTGGCGACGATGGCGTCCGGCAGCAGGTTCAGATCCGCCACGATGGCGGCAGCGGCCACCGCGTGATTGAACAAGTCCTCGCCGGTCTGGGCCATGGTCTTGCCGCAGTAAAGCGTCCGCGCCTCGTCAAAGGCGCGGGTGAGCATCGCCTGCTCTTCCCCGCTCAGCGAAGAAGACAAGCCCTCCAGCCAACGCTGCGGATTGGCCGCGTCGGCCAGGGTATCTGCCATCGAACGAACTACGGAAACCATATCAACCCAGTAACTCAATCAAATCGTGTTTCGACAGCGCCCGGCTACTCGGCCAAGCGCAACAGCAGCCGGCGCACCGGCGCCGGCACCCCGGCGTCCGGGGCGGCGGACAAGGACAGCCACTGCCCGCTGTCCTCCATCACGGCCTCAGCGCGCAGCGCATCCAAGCGCACCGGCACCGGCGTAATGATCAAACGGTAATGCGTGAACACATGCTCCAGCTCCGGCCAGGCCGGCAACACATCGCCATGGCCGTTGCGCGCCAGCCAGTCCTCGATCTGCAGCGAAGTCTCGAACTCCGGCAAGGACAGCAAACCGCCCCAGATGCCGGTCGGCGGCCGCCGCAGCAGCCACACCTGATCGCCATGGGTGGCCAGCAACATCACCGTATGGCGCGTGGGCACGGTCTTCTTTGGCCGCGGCGTCGGCAGCTCGCCGGTGCGCCCTTCGCGCGCCGCCACGCAAGCGTCCACCATCGGGCAGACGGTACAGGCCGGCTTGCCACGGCTGCACACCGTGGCGCCCAGGTCCATCAAACCTTGAGTGTAGGCGCTCATCAGCGCCGCATCCCGCGGCAGCAGCTCTTCGGCCAGCCGCCACATACGCTGTTCCACCGGCTTCTCGCCGGGGAAGCCATCGATGCCGAAGCAGCGGCTCAACACCCGTTTGACGTTGCCGTCCAGAATGGTTTCCCGCTGGCCAAAGGCAAAAGAAGCAATCGCCGCCGCGGTGGAACGCCCCACCCCGGGCAGGCGCTCCAGTTGCAAGCGCTCGGTCGGGAAACTGCCGCCAAACTCGGCCATCACCATCTGCGCCGCCTTGTGCAGATTGCGCGCCCGGCTGTAATAGCCCAGGCCGCTCCACAAGGCCAGCACATCCTCTTGCTGCGCGGCGGCCAAGGCCGCCACGTCCGGAAAGCGGGCGACAAAGCGCGGGTAATATTCCAGCACGCTTTTGACCTGGGTCTGCTGCAACATGATCTCGGACAGCCAGATCCGGTACGGGTCGCTGACCTGCCATGGCAGATCATGGCGTCCATGCGTTTTTTGCCAGGCGGTCAGGCGCGCGGCGAAGGAGCTGTGCAGCATCGTCTATCATCTTGAATCGAACCGGATATGGTAGCGGAAACCCTCGCTGTCACCAAGCAGCCTCCGGACAAATAAGTTAAAATCAAAGAATTGCTTAAAAGTTTGCTTACTCAAGGAAGTTCCATGTCCAGTTTCCGTTCCCGCCAGCGTGCCACTATGCGCCGCGAATTCAATAGCCGCGACAATGAGGCCAGCTCGCCGGCAGGCGGAGACAGCCCGGCCGGCAAAGGTCCCGTGATCCAGAAGAAAGCGCCCTCGGCCGACACCTCGCCGCGCGCGCCCTATTCCGGCCCGCGTCCGGGCAACGCCAAGCCTAATTGGCAAGACCGTGGCGCTGGACAAGGACAAGCTCCGCGCGACGGCGGCAAGCGCGGCCCTTATCAAGGACGCGACCAACAGGCCGGGCGCGACAAGCCGTATGGCAACGACCGTCGGCCGCAAGGCCAGCAGCGCTTTGAGCGCAACGAAGACCAAGACAGCTTCAAGAAAGACCGCTTCAATAAAGAGCGCGGCAACAACTGGCAGCCGCGCAGCTTCGCCCGCGACGGCGAAGAACGCCCGCAAGGCAGCGGCCCCAAGAAGCCCTTCCATCACCGCGAAGACCGCGAACCGCGCGACTACAGCCGCGACCGCGGCCCATCCGGCCGCAAGCCGCTGAACGCCGCCGCTGACGTAGAGCCGGAACGCAAGCCCTATAGCCGCGACCACGGCCCGTCCGGCCGCAAGCCGCTGCACCTGGAGCGGGACGGCGAGCAAGGCGCGCCGCAGGGCAAGCCGCGCTGGCAGCAACGCGACGGCGAACGCCATGTCGATCAGCCGCGCAAGCCGTTCAACCCGTCCGCCGACCGCGAACAGCGCTTCCGCCGCGACGACGCCGAACAGGCGCCGCGCAAGCCGTGGCAGGAGCGCCAGCACAGCGAGCAGCGCGAAGAGGGTCCGCGCAAACTGTTCGGCAAGCCGGCCAATCGCGACAACAACTTCCGTCGCGACGACGCCGAGCAGGCGCCGCGCAAACCGTGGCAGGAACGCCAGCACGGCGACCGCGACCAGCGCTTCCAGCGTGATGACGCCGAACACGCGCCGCGCAAACCCTGGCAGGAACGTCAGCACGGCGACCGCGACAACCGTTTCCGCCGCGACGACGCCGAGCAAGCGCCGCGCAAGCCGTGGCAGGAGCGCGAACACGGCGACCGCGACAACCGTTTCCGCCGCGACGACGCCGGGCAAGCGCCGCGTAAACCGTGGCAGGAACGCCAGCACGGCGACCGCGACAACCGCTTCCAGCGCGACGATGCCGAACAAGCGCCGCGCAAACTGTTCGGCAAATCCGCCGAACACGACAACCGCAGCCGCCGCGACGACGCCGAAGCAGCGCCGCGCCAGGACCGTCAGCAAGGCGAACCGGCCGAGCGTAGCGAAGGCGGCACGCGCAAGCTGTTCAGCAAGCCGTCCTATCGCGACAACGACGTCCGCCGCGACGACGCCGAACGCGCGCCGCGCCAAAGCTGGCAACAGGAAGAACGCCCGCGCCACGAGCGTCGCGAAGGCGAAGCCCGTCAGTTGTTCGGCAAGCCGGGCGCCGGCAGCCTGAAACCGCTGGGCGACCAACACCGCGTGGAAACCCGCGGCGAGCACCGCCACGCCGACGCGCCGCGCCACGCGCCGACCGAACGCCAGGCCCCGAGCCTGACCCAGGTGCGCGACAGCGTGCTGTCCTTGTTCGCCCCCTGCCCGCGCGGCCTGGAAGCCATCCTGGCCGACGAGTTGCGCGGCCTGGGCGCGCGCGACATCGCCACCGCCGACGGCGGCGTGGCCTTCGCCGGCGACCGCGATCTGCTGATGGCGGCCAACCTGCACAGCCGCACCGCCAGCCGCGTGCTGCTGCAACTGGCCCAGGGCGGCTACCGCAATGAACAAGACATCTACCGCCTGGCGATGAATGTGGACTGGCCGCGCTGGTTCGACGTGTCCAACAGCATCAAGCTGAAGACCGACGCCATCCGCTGCCACTTCAAGAGCCTGGACTTCATCTCGCTGAAGGTGAAGGACGCGATCTGCGACCGCTTCCGCCAGGCTCAGCTGGGCCGGCCCAATGTCGACACCCGCCACCCGGACGTGCGCGTTCATGTGTTCCTGACCGAAGACAGCGCCACCATCTACCTGGATACCAGCGGTGAACCGCTGTTCAAGCGCGGCTGGCGCCAGGAAACCGGCGATGCGCCGCTGCGTGAAAACCTGGCCGCCGGCATCCTGATGCTGACCGGCTACAACGGCAGCCAACCGCTGCTGGACCCGATGTGCGGCAGCGGCACCTTCCTGGTGGAAGCCGCCGACATCGCGCTCAACCGCGCGCCGGGCCGCCAACGCAAATTCGCGTTCCAGAAACTGCGCGGCTTCGATTCCGCCAGCTGGGAAGCGCTGCTGCTGGACGCCCAACACGCGGAAAAACCGCTGGCCAAGCTGGCGATCAACGGCTCCGACCGCGACCAGGCCATCATCAACGTCGCCAAGGACAACCTGGAACGCGCCGGCCTCTCCGGCCTGGTGGAACTACAAGCGATGGACGTGCTGGACGCCCGCCCCAACGGCGAAAACGGCATCCTGGTGGCCAACCCGCCCTACGGCGTGCGCATGGACGAACTGGACCAACTGGCCGAATGGTATCCGCTGCTGGGCGACTGGCTGAAAGCCCACTTCGCCGGCTGGCACGCCAACCTGTTCAGCGGCGACCTGCGCCTGGCCAAGCTGATCCATCTGTCGCCCAAGCGCCGCACTCCGCTGTACAACGGCTCGCTGCAATGCCGGCTGTTCGTCATCAATATGGTGGAAGGCAGCGCTCGCAAGGAAAAACCGGGCGAGCAGGCTGAAATCATCGAGCAGGACGATCACGCTGCGGAATAACACCACGCGCGGACAGCAAAACGGCGAGCCATGGCTCGCCGTTTTGCTGATCTGCATCTCTTTCAAAAGCCAAAAATGAGAAACCTACACCACTCCAGGATACCCATCTTAATAAACAACTATCCTACTAGCATCATCAAAAGTTGCACCGCCATCTTTATAGGTTCTAAGCAGCCCCTTGACAGTAACCTTCCGACCATCATCCATCATTTTTTGAAATACAGCCTGCTGCTCATCAGAAATAAACCCCACATAGCGGATTAGATACTCTCTCCCTCCTACCATCAAGCCATAACTTCCCCCTGCGGCATCATGGAAAAAACCTATTTTCCCAGCCAATTCCACATATTTCAGGGTAGTACCTTTAGGTATGACTGTATTTTCATCCCTTTCAAGTACCAATAACGGTTTAACATTCGAAGAGGCTTTTTTTTGGGACAGCCTCGCAATGCGCTGCTGATACTCCCCCTTTAAACAACGCACATTCGAACAAGCATTTCTTGCCTTCAGCCAGTCTTTTTGTTCTTGCTTGATCATGCTTTCATTTATTAAGTCACGCTGAAGGGCCCCTCTATATACTGTACCAAGCTGATCATCAAGTGACGACAGCTCCAAGTCACTACAAATGGCCTCTTCAATAAAGGTTGACGCTTTATCACAATTAAAGCTGGCTGCGTAAGCCGTAGAACTCAGTAGGCCAAACATTAATACTGATATCTTTATTTTCCAAACCACTATTTCTATCCTTTTTAAAAGCAAAACCTACCCACAACAAAAACATTCAATACGCTTAAACCATCGAGACCTCTGGCATGGCGAACACGTAAAAAACATTTTATTACACTAAAACTTTACTCTTCCATTTAGCACTCAGCCTTTATTAGATAGCACTACAACCACTTAGCTACACTCTTCTTCCAACGAGTGCCAACCTTAGTTAAACGATTAATTACCCATCGTTATGAAAGATAAACGGTTAAGCCTCCAAACTGTACTACAAGCCAGCACCAAAACCAATGTCATTTCCCATGAGTTTGACAACCACGGCGACATTGGCTGCTCCCGCTTGACCCCACCCAGCCCATCGGCAACAATCGCCACGTGCCGTTTCACTTAACGGCACTTGGGCTTAGCAGCCAAATTGGAATTAGGGCGGGCGCCGCTGCTTAGGCAGACGCGTCCGGAATGCCATTGTCTTGCCATCCGGCGGGCCGTGGCGGGGAGGCCTAGTGCCTGCCGGTTCCCTTTTTCCCGGTCTGCTAACCTCGTCACGCGCCTGCCTGCCCGTTTAGCAGCGAGCAGGCAGGCGGACCACGAAAAAGGAGCTTTGCCATGTTGACCTTGACCTTGTTCAATGCCCCTCCGCCTCAAGGCGCGCCAGTCCGGCCCCGGATAGAGGAGGCTCAGCAATGAACGCCACGCCCACCGCCGTTGAACTGAACCGCATCGTCCACGGCCTGCAAACGCTGCGCCAGCAACACGAGGCGCTGCACCTGATCGATCCCGCGCTGAAACGGCTGGAATACTGCGGCCAGCACATCCACGAAACCAGCCATGCCGTCGCGCTGGAGCTCAGCCAGATCAGCAGCGCGCTGACCGGCCTGCTGAGTATGCTGGACCAGTCCGGCCTGGACAGCCTGGAGTGCGAGCAGGTGTATTGCCTGTTGGAACCCTTCGCCCGCCGCTTGCGACAATCGTCCGAGCAGTTGCAGCGGCTGGTTTAATCCCTTAATCCACGCAAGCCCCGCCGGCCGGGGCTTGCCGCGTGCCGCCAGGCAAATAAAACCGTCGCAATCCGGATTCACCCATTCGGCATCCGCATGAGATAATCGCGCCCGGACGCGCGCTTAACCATTACAGAGCCTTGCACTCAGGGCCTGCGCGCCATCGTCACCCCCCAACGCCGCAAGCACACACCATGCAAACCTCTTTTCTGTCCGCCACCGTCCTGCTGATCCTGATCACCGATCCGCTGGGCAATATTCCGCTGTTCATCGCCGCGCTCAAGCAGGTCAAGCCGGAGCGCCGCCGCCGCGTGGTCTACCGCGAATGCCTGATCGCCTTCCTGGTGCTGTCCGCCTTCATGTTCTTTGGCCGCAACTTCCTGGACCTGATGCATCTGACCGATGATTCGATGCGGGTGGCCGGCGGCGTGATTCTGTTCCTGATCGCCATCAAGATGATCTTCCCCGGCGAGGGCAGCGTGTTCGGCGGCGACAAGATGCATGGCGAACCCTTCATCGTGCCGATCGCCGTGCCGCTGATCGCCGGCCCGTCGGCGATGGCCACCGTGCTGCTGATGTCCACCCGCGAACCGGAGCGGATGCTGGAATGGCTGGGCGCCTTGACCATCTGCATGCTGGTGACGCTGCTGGTGTTCCTGTTTTCCGGCAAGCTGCAAAAGCTGCTGGGCGAACAGGCGATCACCGCGCTGGAGCGGCTGATGGGCCTGGTGCTGACCGCGATCTCGATCGAGATGCTGCTGGGCGGCGTGGCGTCCTATATCAAGCAATTCCACTAAGAACCTGTTTACGATCTGCCGCGCGTCTACGATGCCGCGCACTAGGCTCGATACCCTCCCAGCCGCGCCGCCCGGCTTCGTCCGCGGCGCGCCACCCCAATGCCAAATACATGAATTTGTTCGCATTGGGGTTATCCCGCATAGGGATATCGGCAATTCGTCACCGCCCCGCCTCTTGCTAGCATCCGCAGTCATGGGCCGTTAAGAGTCCGCTTTTGATTGCATAACAACTCCGGCCCGCCCCGAGCCGGAGTCAGACAACGCTACAGGGATCACGATGCAGACCAAAACCCCTCTCTACCAGCGCCTCTATTTCCAGGTGCTGCTGGCCATTTTCCTCGGCGTGATGCTAGGCGCCTTCGTTCCCGATCTGGGCGCGAAGATGAAGCCGCTGGGCGACGCCTTCATCAAGCTGATCAAGATGATGATCGCGCCCATCATCTTCGCCACCGTGGTGGTGGGCATCGCCAAGATGGGCGATATGAAGGAAGTGGGCCGCGTGGGCGTGAAAGCGCTGTTCTACTTTGAAGCCGTCACCACGCTGGCGCTGGTGATCGGCCTGGTGGTGGTGAATGTGCTCAAGCCCGGCGCCGGCCTCAATGTGGACCCGAGCACGCTGGACGCGCACTCGGTGGCCAAGTACGCCGCCAACGCCAAGGAAATGAGCAGCATTGATTTCCTGATGCACATCATTCCGGATACGGTGGTGGGCGCGTTCGCCAACGGCGAAATCCTGCAGGTGCTGACTTTCTCGGTGCTGCTGGGCCTGGCGCTGACCAAGATGGGCGACAACGGCAAGACCATCGTCCACATCCTGGACGAGTTCTCCCACGCCTTGTTCGGCGTGATCAATATGCTGATGAAGCTGGCTCCCATCGGCGCCTTCGGCGCGATGGCCTTCACCATCGGCAAATACGGCGTCGGCTCGCTCAAGCAGTTGGGCTTCCTGATGCTCTGTGTCTACCTGACCTGCTTCGCCTTCGTGTTCGTGGTGCTGGGCACCATCGCCAAGCTCAACGGCTTCAGCCTGTGGCGCTTCCTGGTCTACATCAAGGAGGAATTGCTGCTGGTGCTGGGCACGTCTTCGTCCGAATCCGCGCTGCCGGGCATCATGAAGAAGCTGGAAAACCTGGGCTGCTCCAAGCCGGTGGTGGGCATGGTGATTCCCACCGGCTACTCCTTCAATCTGGACGGCACTTCCATCTACCTGACCATGGCCGCCATCTTCATCGCCCAGGCCACCAATGTGGACCTGACGCTGGCGGAGGAGCTGGGCCTGCTGGGCGTGCTGCTGCTCACCTCCAAGGGCGCGGCGGCGGTGACTGGCGGCGGCTTCATCACCCTGGCCGCCACGCTGGCGACGCTGGGCGGCAAGCTGCCGGTATCCGGCCTGGCGCTGCTGATCGGCATCGACCGCTTCATGTCCGAGGCCCGCGCCATCACCAATCTGATCGGCAACGGCGTGGCCACCATCGTGGTGGCGCGCTGGGAGAAGGCGCTGGACGAAGAACGCATGCGCCGCGTGCTGGCCGGCGAGCCGGTGCTGCCGGAGGAAGCCGCCGCCGCGCCGCTGCAGCCGCAGCTGGCCGCCGCGACAGACGGCGCCCGCTCCTAAGCTTTTGTTTTCCCAGCCGTTATAGCCTGCGCTCGCGCAGGCTTTTTTTATGCCCGCGGCGCAGTGCCGCCTTGCTTTTGCCGCCGCGTGGTCCACGATAGAAACTGGGGTATAGGGAGACAGAGAATGAGCGACTTCATGTTGCAATACGGCGATGAGCTGCTGCCGGTGGAAGGGGATTTCCCTCAGGTGGGCGCTTATCTGCCCAGTTTCATGCTGGTGGGCGATGGCAAGCAGGACGTGGCGCTGGAAAGCCTGGGCGGCGTGCCCAAGCTGATCCTGACCTTGCTGTCCTTGGATGAATACGAACATGGCGGCCAGTATCTATTGCAGGAGACGCGGCGTTTTCTGGAGCGCTGGCCGCAGATCGGCCTGGTGGTGATCACCGTGGATTCGCCATCCTCGCTGGCGCGCGCGCGCCGCGAACACGGCCTGCCCCATGTCACCCTGCTGTCCACGCTGCGCGGCCGCGATTTCCACAAGCACTACGGGGTGCTGATCCGCGAGTATCCGCTCAGCGGCTATACCGCGCCTTCCTTGCTGCTGGCCGATGGCGGCAACGTCATTCATTACGCCGAGCGGCTGCGCAATACTCAGGACCTGTTCGACTTCGACCAGATCAACCATATGCTGCGCGAGGCCGAGGAGCAGGCGCTGGAGGCGCAGCAGGAGCTGGAGCATGAGGAGCAGTTGAAGGACGAAGGGCCGTCACAGTAAGCCTCCAGTAAGGACACGGGCCCGGCCTGCTTACGCAGCGCCGGGCCCGTTCGCGTTGCAGGAAGACAACGGTTTACGGCAGCACTTCCACCAGCTTGGCGTCCACCTTGGTCGAAGTCAGTTCCTTGTCCACTTCGCCGACGATGCGCAGCTTGCTGTTCTGGTCGAACTTATTGGCCGGCAGGCGCTTCTGGCTGATCTTTACCGTCATGGTGCCAGTGGCGTCGCGGAATTCGTAACGCTTGTGGTCGATCTGGCGCACGATCTTGCCTTCCAGCGTCACCGGGGTATCGTCGGCGGCTTTTTGCGCGGCGGCCACGGTGGTGACGGCGGCCGGCACGCCGGGGCCGGCGAATTCGGCCTGAGCGGCGAAAGGCAGGGACAGCGCGGCGGCGGTGAGCAGAACGGTGATGGTTTTCATGTGGTGCTTCCTTAAGCGTTGGTTGACGGTGCCATTAAAACAGTGTCGGCTTAACCCAAGCTTAAGCGTTGGCCTTCTCTCCCAATAAGCGGCTCGAATGAGCCAGATCCACCGCATAGCCTTGTTGGGCGTGGCTCAGTTGCTGGCGGTAATGCGCTTGCTCGCTGGCGATGCGCTTGTCCACGCCCTTGAGCGCCACTTGCAGCTCGGTATTCAATCTCAGCTGTTTATGGCCAAAACTCGCCGGCAGCGGTTTGATCTCGGCGGCGATGGCATCGCGCAAGGCGCCGAGATTGGCATAGCTGCCGCGCTCCACCGCCTGGTTGGAACACGCGGTCAATACCTTGGCCAGCGCGCTGGCTTCCTTGGCCTGCGGCGCGTTCAGATAACGCGGGATCAAGACATCCAGTGTGTGATGGGAAACCGGGAGGAAGGGGAGTCGCATGGGTGCATCCTGATAAAGGTGATGAATCAGATCATTGATGCCGCCCAGCATATGCATCCGTTCCCGCGCCGGCTTGCAAGAAACGCCGGACAAAACAAAACCGCCCGGCAAGCGGGCGGTTTGAAAGCGGCGAGACCGCGAGCTTAGCTGTTCAGTTCGCGCGCCAGGTACAACCAGGTTTCCACCACGGTGTCCGGGTTCAGGGACACGGTTTCAATGCCCTCTTCCACCAGCCACTTGGCGAAGTCCGGATGGTCCGACGGGCCTTGGCCGCAGATGCCGATGTACTTGCCTTGCTTGCGGCAAGCCTGGATCGCCATGTGCAGCATGACCTTGACCGCTTCGTTGCGCTCGTCGAAGGTGGTGGCGATCGGGCCGCCGGAGTCGCGGTCCACGCCCAGCGTCAGCTGGGTCATGTCGTTGGAGCCGATGGAGAAGCCGTCGAAATGCTGCAGGAACTTGTCGGCCAACACGGCGTTGGTCGGCAGTTCGCACATCATGATCAGGCGCAGGCCGTTTTCGCCGCGCTTGAGGCCGTTGGCGGCCAGGATCTCCACCACTTGCTCGGCTTCGGACAGGGTGCGCACGAAGGGAATCATCACTTCCACATTGGTCAGACCCATCACGTCGCGCACTTTCTTGATGGCGCGGCATTCCAGTTCAAAGCAATCGCGGAAGGATTCGGCCACGTAGCGGGCGGCGCCGCGGAAACCGATCATCGGGTTTTCTTCGTGCGGCTCGTACAGCTGACCGCCGATCAGGTTGGCGTATTCGTTCGACTTGAAGTCGGACATGCGCACGATGACCTTTTTCGGATAGAAGGCGGCGGCCAGGGTGGACACGCCTTCGGCGATCTTGTCGACGTAGAAGTCCACCGGGCTGGCGTAACCGGCGATGCGGTTGCTGATGGTGGCTTTCAGATCCGCCGGCAGCTTGTCGAACTCCAGCAGCGCTTTCGGGTGGATGCCGATCTGACGGTTGATCACGAATTCCATGCGCGCCAGGCCCACGCCTTCGTTCGGCAGCTGCGCGAAGTCGAAAGCCAGTTCCGGGTTGCCGACGTTCATCATGATCTTGACCGGGGCCTTGGGCATCTTGTCCAGTTCCAGATCAATCACTTCCACGTCCAGCAGGCCGTCATAGATATTGCCGGTGTCGCCTTCGGCGCAGGATACGGTCACCTGCATGCCTTCGGACAATACCTGGGTGGCGTCGCCGCAACCCACCACGGCCGGGATGCCCAGCTCGCGCGCGATGATGGCCGCGTGGCAGGTACGGCCGCCACGGTTGGTGACGATGGCGGCGGCGCGCTTCATCACCGGTTCCCAATCCGGGTCGGTCATGTCGGTGACCAGCACGTCGCCCGGCTTGACGCGGTCCATCTCGGACGCGTCCTTGATGGTGCGCACCACGCCCTGGCCGATCTTCTGACCGATGGCGCGGCCTTCGCACAGCACTTGCGATTTGCTGTTCAGGCGATAGCGGCGCAGGGTGTCCTTGCGGTCTTCCTGCGACTTCACCGTTTCCGGACGCGCCTGCAGGATGTAGAGCTTGCCGTCGTGGCCGTCGCGGCCCCATTCGATGTCCATCGGGCGGCCATAGTGCTTCTCGATGATCAGCGCGTATTCGGCCAGTTCGGCCACTTCGGCGTCGCTGATGGAGAACTGCTGGCGCTCCGCCGGGGACACGTCCACGGTCTTGACCGAGCGGCCGGCTTGCGAGGCGTCGGTGAACTCCATCTTGATCAGCTTGGAGCCCATGGTCTTGCGCAGCACCGCCGGACGGCCGGCTTTCAGCGTCGGCTTGTGCACGTAGAATTCGTCGGGGTTCACCGCGCCTTGCACCACGGTTTCGCCCAGGCCGTAGGACGCGGTGATGAACACCACGTCGTCAAAGCCGGATTCGGTGTCGATGGTGAACATCACGCCGGCCGCGCCGCAGTCGGAACGCACCATGCGCTGCACGCCGGCGGACAAAGCCACTACGTCGTGCTCAAAGCCTTTGTGCACGCGGTAGGAAATGGCGCGGTCGTTGTAGAGGGAGGCGAAAACGTGTTTCATCGCATCCTTGACATTGTCAAGGCCGCGGATATTCAGGAAGGTTTCTTGCTGGCCTGCGAACGAGGCGTCGGGGAGGTCTTCTGCGGTGGCGGAGGAACGGACTGCAACGGAGATATCGGCGCCTCCGGCATCGGCCACCATCTGATCCCAGGCCTCTTTGATATCGGCATCAAGCTTGGCGGGGAACGGGGTGTCGATGATCCATTGACGGATTTCCTTGCCTATCCTGGCCAGTTCGCTGACATCGTCGATGTCCAGCTTGGCCAGCGCGGCGCTAATCTTGTCGGCCAGGCCATTGTGCTGCAGAAAATCCCGGTAAGCCTGCGCTGTGGTGGCGAAGCCGCCCGGGACGCGAACCCCGGAGCCAGCCAGTTGGCTGATCATTTCACCAAGGGAGGCGTTCTTGCCGCCTACCTGCTCCACATCGGTCATGCGCAGTTTCTCGAACCAGATGACGTAGTTCTCAGCCATCACTTCACTTCCTGTGTTGGATTGGGACGATAGGGCCGCATTCTAGCCGAATTACGTGCCGAATGCGTAGCGTCTTTTGCAGCGCAACACGGGTTTTCGGCTCAACGAGGACAAGCATTGCAACAGAATCAATAAGTTGACGGACATTCCTGATGAAAATGATTGTCAAAACCGTGTAATTCCCTCACTACATTGCGCGAGATCAGGCATCGTTGGCTGTCGCCGCGGCCATTCAAAGTATAGAATTCCCACAACTCCGGGCGCGCCGCCACTGCGCGGCAGACGCGGTTCCGGCCTCGTTCACTCGCAATACAGGTGCTTGCATGCCACACCACCTCCGTTCCGCCTTCTTCGTTTCCGACCGAACCGGCATCACCGCCGAATCGCTGGGCCACACGTTGCTGACCCAGTTCGACACCGTGGAATTCAAGCGCGAAACCATTCCCTTCGTCGATACCGTGGAAAAAGCGCAGGCCTTGGCGGAAGTCATCCGCCAGGTGTCGGAAACCGATCACCTGAAACCGCTGGTGTTCACCAGCATCATCAACCCGGAGGTGCGCAGCGCGCTGCAGGTTGAGAACGCGGTGATGATAGATTTCTTCGACACCTTCATCGGCCAGCTGGAACAGGAGATAGGTCAGCGCGCGTCGCTGAGCGTGGGCAAGGCTCACGGCATGGTCAACGAGGAAAAGTACGATCATCGCATCGAGGCGGTGAACTTCTCGCTGAACCACGACGACGGCGTCAAGCTGAAGGACCTGCACGAGGCGGACGTGATCCTGGTCGGCGTGTCCCGCTCCGGCAAGACGCCAACCTGCCTGTATCTGGCGCTGCAATACGGCATCCGCGCCGCCAACTATCCGCTGACGCCGGAAGACCTGGGCAGCCCGACGCTGCCCAAGATGCTGCTGCCGTTCAAGGACAAGATGTTCGGCCTGACCATTGACCCCGCCCGCCTCCATCACATCCGTTCCGAGCGCCGACCGGATTCCAAATACGCCAGCATGGACAACTGCCGCCGCGAGGTGAACGAGGCCGAGTCCATGTTCCGCCACCATGGCGTGTCCTTCATCAGCACCACCCATAAGTCGATCGAGGAAATCGCGTCCACCATCATGCACAAGGCCGCGCTGGGCCGCCGTTTCTAGCACGGCCCACACGCCACGGACCCGGCCGGCTTCGCCCGGCCGTTTTCATGCCCGATGCCTGGTGCAATCAGCGCCAATATCCAGATAGCACTTTGTTTCTTATCATTTTTTTACAATTCCCTCCGGAACATATAGCAAGCAGCCGCTCTCGAACAAGCATCTTGAATCCCTGGACCGGGACATCCGATGCAGATCGTCTCCATCGCCGCGCTCGCCAAACCCACCGTTTCCCCGCTGAAGGAAGTGGGCGCGGTGGCGCCCAAGAGCGACAGCCGCGCCGCCGCCAGCGATCCGCGCAAGGAAATGGCCGAGTTCGCCGCGCCGCCGCCATCCTCCGCGGGCGAGCGCCCCGGCGCCCATGGCGAGGCTTTCGCCCGATTGCTGCGCCAGGCTCAGGCCGCGGCGCGCCAGGACGCCGCAATGCCTTATGCGCAGGAAACCATGCCCCCCGCCGGCAGCCTGCTGCACGTGGCGGTGTGAACGCGGCACTTGACGCTGCTTTGCCCGCCGTGCTCTGATAAAGCCCATGAACTACGCAACCGCATCCGCAACCTTCTTTTGGTGGTGGCGCCTGAACTAAGGCGGCACCGGCGTTTGCATACCCAAAACCCGGAAGCTGCCGATACGGCGGCATAGGGTTTCCAGCAGCACTCCTCCCCGGATCGGCAGTTTCCAACAAGCTCAAGCTTACTGGAGACCACTGTTATGAATCTGGACAGCATCACAGCCAAAGACATCATCCTCACCGGCGACCGCACCACCGGGCAATTGCATCTGGGCCACTATGTCGGTTCGCTGCGCAACCGCGTGATCCTGCAAGACCGTTGCCGCCAGTTCCTGCTGCTCGCCGATGCTCAGGCGCTGACCGACAATATGGGCAACTATCTGAAGGTGCGCGACAATGTGCTGCAAGTGGCGCTGGACTATCTGGCGGTGGGCATAGACCCGGAGAAAAGCACCATCTTCATCCAGAGCCTGGTGCCGGAACTGACCGAGCTGTCTTCCTACTACCTCAATCTGGTCACCGTGGCGCGGCTGGAACGCAACCCCACCATCAAGGACGAGATCAAGCAGCGCGGCTACGAGCGCGACATCCCCGCCGGTTTCCTCACCTATCCCGCCGCCCAGGCCGCCGACATCACCGCCTTCAAGGCCAGCATCGTGCCGGTGGGCGAAGACCAGATTCCGATGATCGAGCAGACCAATGAGATCGTGCGCCGCTTCAACGGCAGCGTGGATCAGGCGGTGCTGGTGGAAGCGCGGGCGGTGGTGCCGGAGCAAGGCTCGCGCCTGCCTGGCATCGATGGCAAGGCCAAGATGTCCAAATCGCTGGGCAATACCATCACCTTGTCGGCCACGCCGGACGATATCCGCCAGGCGGTGAAGATGATGTACACCGACCCCAATCACCTGCGCGTGGCCGATCCCGGCCAGGTGGAAGGCAATGTGGTGTTCACCTATCTGGACGTGTTCCACTCCGACCCGGCGCAGGTGGCGGAATGGAAGGAGCATTACCGCCGCGGCGGCCTGGGCGACACCGTGATCAAGAAACAACTGGAAGAATGCCTGCAGACCTTGCTGGAACCGATCCGCGCCCGCCGCGAGCAGTACTCGCGCGACCCGGCCGCGGTGATGGCGATGCTGAAGACCGGCACCCAGCGCGCGCGCGAAGTGGCGGCCGCCACGCTGGCCGAGGTGAAGGCGGCGATGGGCTTGAACTACTACTAAAAGAAGGCCTCGGAATGGAACAACTCTACCAATGCCAAAACCTGGATGAGGTGCGCGGCCAGATCGACCGCATCGACCGCGCGCTGGTGGCGCTGATCGCCGAGCGCGGCCTTTATGTGCGCCAGGCGGCGGGATTCAAGCACAGCCGGGACGAGGTGGAAGGCGGCAAGCGCGTCGATCAGGTGATGCGCCGCGTGGAACGCCTGGCCGGCGAGCTGGGCGCGGATTCGGCGCTGACCGCGGCGGTCTACCGCACGATGATCGAGTACTTCGTCGCCGATGAAATGGCGGCCTTCCGCGCCAAAGCGGCCGGCGATTGAGGCGAAGGTCGGCTTTCCCTACAATCGCTTTCATCCGCTAACCGCCGGCCGCCTCTCGCGGCCGGCTCTTTTCCCGCCGCCGGAGAACCTGAATGAACAAGATTGCCCTGTTGCTGCTCGCCTGCCTGTCCGCGCCCGCGATGGCCGAGGAAGTGGGCGAGGTGTCCACCACCTTCAAGCTGCTCAGCCCCAACGACAAGGTGGTGGTGGAAGCCTTCGACGACCCGGCGGTGCAAGGCGTGGCCTGCTATATCTCGCGCGCCAAGACCGGCGGCTACAAGGGCGCGCTGGGCCTGGCCAAGGACCCGTCGCGCTTCTCGGTGGCCTGCCGCCAAGTGGGCGCAATCAAGTTCTCGCGGCCCTTGCCCAAGCAGGAGCAGGTGTTCAAGGAAGGCGCGTCCTTCATCTTCAAGCATGTGCGGGTGGTGCGCATCGTCGACGCCAAACGCAATACGCTGACCTATCTCAGCTACTCGGACAAGCTGATCGACGGCAGCCCAGACAATGCGCTGACCGCGGTGGCGGTGCTGGACCAAAAGATCCCGCTGCAACCCTGAAATAAAAGCGATTGATTATTAACGCTTTCTTTGCATGACGGGCATCAGCTAAACGGCAGCTCGATGCGCAGCCCGTCATGCCCCACCTCGATGCCGGGCGGGCACTCGGCGCTGAGCGCGCCGAACTCCAGACGGTGGGTCATATGGATCAGCACCGTGCGTTCGGCGCCGATGCGCTTGGCCCAGGCGAAGGATTGCTGCACGCCCAGGTGGGACGGATAGGGATCGTGGTTCAGGCAGTCCAGGAATAAGAGCTTCAGCCCTTGCAGCAAGGGCAGGCTGCTGTCCGGGATATCGGACACATCGGTCAGCCAGGCCATGTCGCCGACGCGCCAGCCCAGGCAAGGCCAGGAGCCGTGTTGCAAGGGCACCGGCGTCAGCGTGACGCCGCCGCAGTCCACCGGCCCGTCCACCTGCTGCGGCAGCAGCACCGGCTTGTCCCACATCTTGGACGGCGGCAGCAAGGCGTAGTCGAAGCGGGTCTTAATATTGTCCAGGGTGAAGGCATTGCCGTAGAGCGTGATCGGGCCTTTCTTCACATAGCAGAAGGCGCGCAGATCGTCGATGCCGTTCAGGTGATCCGCGTGCGGATGGGTGTACAGCACCGCGTCCACCTGGCGTATGCCTTCGCGCAGCGCCTGCTGCCTCAGGTCCGGCCCGGTGTCGATCAGCAGGCCCTGGCCTCCCACCTTGATATAGGCGCTGGCCCGGGTGCGGCGATTGCGCGGGTCCGGCGACAGACAGGTGGCGCAGTCGCAGCCTATCGCCGGCGTGCCGGAACTGGAGCCGCAGCCCAGAATGGTGACTTCAAGCGAACCCAATGCGTGATTTCCTGTGTAAACGCCGTCGAGTCAACGGCAGAGGGGAGGACGCACCGCCGCCTCCCGCACCCAGCCGCCGTCGCAGCGGACGCTGCCGTCGGCATCCTGCTGACAGCTGCCGCGTGGCTGCTTGGCGCAATACGCGTTGCCGTCGCGGGATAGCACGCAGGCACCAGGACCGGTGTAGGTAGCGCCGCCGGCGCGCACCACGCCGCCGCCCGCATAGGGCGAGCACAGCGCATTGCCGAACTCGTCGATCGCGCACTCGCCCTTGCCGCACACCGCCTGTCCCCGTTGCAATAGCGCAATGCCGCCATCCTCGGAACAATAGCTGCGGCCATTCAGGTTGATGCAGTTGGCCCAGGCCTGGGCCGACAGCAACACGGTCAGCAAGGCCAGCAAGATTCGCTTCATGCGCTTTCCCTGATTCAGCGGCTGGCCTTGGCGAACAGCCGGAAAAAATTATCACTGGTGGCGCGCGCCACTTCGGCCAGCTCGATGCCGCGCAGCTCGGCGATGTGCTCGGCCACGTGGCGCACATAGGCCGGCTCGTTGACCTTGCCGCGGAACGGCACCGGCGCCAGATACGGCGAATCGGTCTCGATCAGCATCCGCTCCAGCGGCACCCGCTGCGCCACGTCCTTGACCTGGGCCGCGTTCTTGAAGGTGACCACGCCGGAGAAGGAGATGTAGAAGCCCAGTTCCAGCGCGGCTTGCGCCACCTCCCAGCTCTCGGTGAAACAATGCATCACGCCGCCGCAGATTTCGGCGTTTTCTTCGCGCATGATGCGGATGGTGTCCTCGGCGGACTCGCGGGTATGGATCACTAGCGGCAGGCCGACGCGCTTGGCGGCGCGGATATGGGTGCGGAAGCGTTGATGCTGCCACTCCAGATCGCCCTTGCACCAATGGTAGTCCAGCCCGGTTTCGCCGATGCCGACCACGCGCGGATGCGCGGCCAGCGCCACCAGCTCGTCCTCGCTGTACTCCTCGGCCTCCGGGTCGTCCGGGTGCACGCCCACGGTGGCGTATAGATTGCCGTGGCTCTCCGCGAGTTCCAGCACTTGCGGATATTTGGGACGGCTGACGCCGATCACCAGCGCGTGGCTGACCTGCTTGGCCTGCATATTGGCCAGCACTTCCGGCATGCGCGCGGCGAGATCGGGGAAATTGATATGGCAGTGGGAATCGATAAACATTTTTGCGTCAATCAGGCTGCGGCGCGCACGCGCGCCGCGAAAACAATCACATGGTATGGGTGGGCCGGCTGGAGTTGAGCACGCCGCTGAGCAGCGCTTCAATCTTGTCCTTGGCCTGCTTGCCGGCGTCGCCGGCGACGAACTCCACGCCTATGCCCTGCACCCGGCTGTTGTTGGCGCCGGCCGGCGTCAGCCACACCACCTTGGCCTGCACCGCGATGCGCTGCGGGTCGTCCATCAGCGTCAGCAGCAGGAACACCTCCTCGCCCAGCTTCATTTCCTTGTTGGTGGGAATGAAAATGCCGCCGTGGCGCACAAAGGGCATATAGGCGGCGAACAGCGCGCTGCGCTCCTTGATGTGCAGGGACAGCACCCCGGGTCGGTTGGGATTGAGGTCCGGGCGGGAGGCGGAGTTGTCCATAGCGTGGCTTAACCTCTGTGTCAGGCGGCTTTGCCGCTGGCGAATATCTTCAGATAGTCCATCAGCACCGCTTCCAATTGCAAGCGGGTATTCAAGGTATGCTGCCCGAACGGAGCCAACTGGCTCAGCGTTTGCTGGCATTCCATCAATTGCGCGATATCGGCGCGCGCGGCCAGCTGCTGCAAGGCGCGCTCCTGATCTGGATAATAGCGGACAAGACCAGCCAGTCTCAAACCCGCCAGATCATGCAGCCACTTCATCAGCCAGTTCAAGGGCAGCAGCAAGGGCAGTTTCTGCTTGTCCACCGCCTCGGCCAGCTGCAGCACATTGGCGAAACTGGGCTGGGCCAGGCCCTGCACGAACTGGCCGCGCAGCTTGGCCAGCGCCGGGTCGTGATCGAACATGGGCGCGCCGCCGTTGTGCGCCAGTTCCAGTTCGGCGTCGGCCACGCCCTGCTCGCGCAGCCAGGCCAGCGCCTGCGCCTGATCCGGCCGGGTCAGCGGAAACTGGCGGCAACGGCTGCGTATGGTGGGCAGCAAGCGTTGCGGCGCGTGCGCCACCAGCAGGAACAACACCTCGGCCGGCGGCTCCTCCAGGATTTTCAACAAAGCGTTGGCGGCGGCGGGGTTCAGGCTTTCCGCCGGCTCCACCAGCACCACGCGCCGGCCGGCGCGATGCGCGCTCAGATGGGCGAATTCGATCACTTCGCGCACCGCCTCGATCTTGATTACCGGCAGCTTGCGGCTGACTTTCTTGCCCTCGGCGCCGTCCTTGCCTTCTTCTTCCTCATCGCCCAGCGGCGACAAGCGGCGGAAGTCCGGGTGGGTGCCGTGCCGATACCAGCGGCAGGCCTCGCACTCGCCGCAGGGCTGGTGGCCGGCGCGCGGCCGCTCGCACAGCAGCGACTGGGCCAGGTGCTCGGCGAACTCCAGCTTGCCGATGCCGGCGGCGCCGGTGAACAGCCAGGCATTGGGCAGGCGCTCGCGCTCGGCGTTCAGCAGTTCCCAGTCTCCGTGTTGCCAGGGCAGCAGCATCAGTTAGCCTCCAGCAGGCGTTGCAGGCAGGCAGCGATGTCGACCTGGATCTCGGCGATGGAACGGCTGGCGTCCAGCACCGCGAAACGCGGCTGGCCGGCGGCGCGCCGCAGATAGGCTTCGCGCACGCGCACGTGGAAATCGGCCTTCTCCTGTTCGAAGCGATCCAGCTGCCGGGTTTTGGACATGCGTTCGGCCGCCACTTCCAAGGGCAGATCGAACAGCAAGGTCAGATCCGGCTGCAAGCCATGCTGCACCCATTGCTCCAGCTCGGCGATGCGCGCCGCCGGCACGCCGCGGCCGCCGCCCTGAAACGCGAAGGTGGAATCGGTGAAGCGATCCGACACCAGCCACTGGCCGGCGGCGAGCGCCGGTTCGATCACGCTGTGCAGCAATTGCTGGCGCGAGGCGAACACCAGCAGGGTTTCGGCGTCCAGCGACACCTCGGTGTCCACCGCCAACAGCAGTTCGCGGATTTTCTCGCCCAGCGGGGTGCCGCCCGGCTCGCGGGTAAAGACGGCGTCGACGCCGTGTTGCGCCAGCCAGTCGCGGATGAAGGCCAGGTGGGTGCTTTTGCCGGCGCCGTCTATGCCTTCCAGATTGATGAAACGGCCGCGTTGCTGCTCTAGCGCCATTACTGTCCTTTCTTCAAGATATATTTCCGCACCGCCTGATTGTGCTCGTCCAGCGTCGCCGAGAAATGCGAGGTGCCGTCGCCGCGGGCGACGAAATACAAGGCATTGGTCGCGGCCGGATTGGCCGCCGCGTCCAGCGCCGCCTTGCCCGGCAAGGCGATGGGCGTCGGCGTCAGGCCGGCGCGGGTATAGGTATTGTAGGGCGTGTCGCGGCGCAGGTCGGCCTTGCCTATCTTGCCCTGGTACAAGCTGCCCATGCCGTAGATCACCGAGGGATCGGTCTGCAAGCGCATGCCCTGCTTCAGGCGGTTGACGAACACTCCCGCCACCATTGGACGGTCGGCGTCCTGTCCGGTTTCCTTCTCGATCAGGCTGGCCATGATCAGCAACTCATAAGGCGTGCGGTAAGGCAGCTCCGGCTTGCGCGCCGCCCAGGCCGCTTCCAGCCGCTGCTGCATCGCGCCGAAGGCCTGGCGGTACAGCTCCACGTCCTCGGTGTCGGGCGAGAACAAATAGGTGCTGGGGAAGAACAGGCCCTCGGGCTTGGCGTCGCCAAAGCCCAGCCGCTGCATGATCTCCTCATCGCTCCAGCCCTTGGCGCTGTGCTTGATGTCGGGATTGCGGTCTATCGCCTGGCGGAATTGGCGGAAGGTCCAGCCCTCTATCACCGTCAGGCTGGCCTCGTCCGGATGGCCGTCGGCCAGCCGGTTCAGAATCTCCAGCATCGAGGTCTGGCCGTCGAAACGATACAGGCCGGCCTTGATCTTGCGGTCCACGCCCTGCATGCGCGCCAGCGCCACCATCACCTGGCGGCTGCGGATCACGCCTTCCTGCTCCAGCCCTCGCGCCACCTGGCTCAGGGTGCGATTGGGTCCAACGGTCAGCTTGTAGCCGGCCTCCGGCAGGCCAACCGGAAGCAGAACCACCCAGGCCAGCCAGGCACAGCCCAGCGCCAGGCACAGCAACAACAGGCGAAACAGTGTTTTCATCATTTAATGGCGGGAAGAGTAAAACAACGCAGCGGGACGAGCGCGCATGATACCAGACAAGCCCTCCTGATCGACATGTCAGGCCGGGCCTTTGCAATCAAGCAAAGTTTGCGCCAGATCAACTGGCCACCTTTCCATTTTGCATAGTTTTGCTCGCGTTCTATATCTGATTAAATGGACTGCTTAAATGATGCGAGTCTTTTCATGAAGCCATTCTTCAATCTGGGATGCGCATTAGTGGCCTGGACGGCGCTGGCCAGATTGGCGGCAGTCCGACAGACCGACAGAAATTTATGGCGCTTGCCCATGGAGGCGTTCCGGCCAGGCCGGCATGCCCAACAACTGACCTATCAGCAGTCGCCCACCGCGCTGAGCGACTATCACGCGCTGATCGTCGAACCCCTGCTGCTGCTGAACCGCCAGCAGGACGGCGGCTGGCAGTTGCTGCAAATCGCCGAGCAGGAGTCCGCCAACCAGATCGTGCGGCAACAAGTTGCCGCCCTGCTGCAGCCGTGGCCGATCGCGCTGACCGATGTCGCCACCCCCGGCGTGCTGCGGCTGCGCATCGCGGTGGCGGCGCGCCAATCGCGAATCGCCCAGGGTGGCCAGCCGCTGAGCAGCAGCCATGTGGCTTTGCAACTGCCCTGCATGGCCTCCAATATCGAACCCTATCTGCAGCTGGTGTCCTCGGTGTCCCAATTGGAAGACGCGATGGAGCAAGGCGTGGTGGCCGGCGGCGTCACCATGCAGTCGCAAGTGGAGGCCGGCGACGCCGACGATGGCGACGGCTGGCGGCAATTGCTGGTCCAGGATTGGTCGCCGCTGCTGTGCCGGCAACTGGGTCCGGCGACGCGGCGCGGCGCGGCTTCGTCGGCGCAATAAACCGTATGGAGATAGTCCGCTTCGTCACAAAGTCGCAACAATATCGATGGAACACCGCGTGGCGGGCACAGTCCATCACCTTCTGAATCCGCCACCGAGCCCGCATCATGAAACCATTCTTTAAACTTGCCTGCGCGCTGATGGCCTCCGCCTTGCTGGCCAATATCAGCCACGCCGGGGACAAGCCGGAGAATCTGGTCCTGCTGCCCAGCGAGGCCTTCCATCCCAGCCCGGACCATGCCGGCCAGGTGCTGTATCTGCAGCCCGGCGTCGATCTGAAACACTATCACGGCATCCTGATCGAGCCGCTGATCTTTCTGGGGCGCCAAGCGGACGGCCAATGGCGGGCGGCGACGGCCGACGAGCACAACCGTTTCGACGCCTGCTACCACAGCAGCCTGGCCCATGCGCTCTGCCGCGAAGGTCTGCCGGTGGCCGCCGCGCCCGGCCCCGGCATCGCGCGGCTGCGCGTGGCGGTGGGCTATAAGCTGTGGGAATTGGCCGAACCCGATGCCCATCGCTCCATGAAAACCGCGCTCAATCTGGCGCGCTTCGCCGATGACATCGACCCCTACCTGGCCCAAGTGTCCACCATCGGTCAATTGGAAGACTCCGAATCCGGATTGCTGCTGGCCGGCGGCGTCAACCTGCTAGGGAATGACAGGGCGCCCACCGATGCGCAGCCGTCCAGCGCGGAATGGCTGCAGCAACGCGTCGACCTGTGGAGCCGCCATCACGCGCGGCAGATGGCCCAGCACCTGGCGGCCGCTACGCCGTTTGGGGGGTAGGCCGCCGTCCAAGCTGCCGGCATAATGGGCGTTTTGTTCCACTCAGGAAGCCAATCATGCCGCGCAAGATATTGAGCCTGTTGCTGTTGCTGTCTCCGCTGTTCGCCGCCGCCGACACCGTCACCGTGGCGGTGGCCAGCAATTTCCAGCAGACGCTGGACAAGATCGCAGTGGAGTTCAAGGCCGCCAGCGGCCACGACATCAAGGCCAGCGGCGGCGCTTCCGGCAAGCTCACCGCCCAGATCCGCCAGGCCGCGCCGTTCGACGTGTTCCTGTCCGCCGACGACGAGCGCCCGGCCGAGCTGCTGCGCGATAAGATAGGCAAGGCCGACAGCCGCTTCACCTACGCCATCGGCAAGCTGGTGCTGTGGAGCAAGCTGCGCGACGACGCCGGCGAAGCGGTGCTGCGCGGCGGCAACTTCAACAAGCTGGCCATCGCCAACCCCGCGGCCGCGCCCTATGGCCGCGCGGCAATGGAAACCCTGGCCGCGCTGAAACTCGCCGATACCCTCAAGCCCAAATTCGTCACCGGCGACAATATCAGCCAGACCATGCAATTCGCCCAGGTCGGCGGCGCCGACTTCGCCTTCGTCGCTTACGCCCAGTTGCTGGAACAAGGCATTGGCAACCATTACTGGCTGGTGCCGGCCAAGCTGCACCAGCCGATACGCCAGGATGCGCTGCTGGTGCGCGACACGCCGGCGGCCAGGGCCTTCCTCGCCTTCCTCAAGGGAGACAAGGCGCGCACGCTGATCAAGAAAGCGGGCTACGACTTCGCCCAATGAGCACATCCGAATGGGCGGCCATCGCGCTCACGCTGAGGCTGGCCGCCATCAGCACCCTGATCCTGCTCCTGCTGTGCATACCGCTAGGCTGGTGGCTGTCACGCACGCGTTCGCGCTTCAAGCCCATGATAGAGGCCGGCGCCACGCTGCCGCTGGTGTTGCCGCCCACGGTGCTGGGCTTCTATCTATTGGTCGCCTTCGGCCCGCACGGCCCCATCGGCCAGCTGACCGCCTGGCTGGGCTGGCCCGGCCTCGCCTTTACTTTTCAGGGACTGATCATCGCCTCGGTGCTGTACTCCTTGCCCTTCGTGCTGCAACCGCTGATCGTCAGCTTCAACGCGGTGCGGCGCGAGGAAATCGAAACCGCGATGGTGCTGGGCGCCAACCGTTGGCAGCGGCTGTGCCGGGTCATCCTGCCCAGTTGCCGCTCCGGTGTGCTGGCCGCCGCCAGCATGGGCTTTGCCCACACCGTGGGCGAGTTCGGCGTGGTGCTGATGATAGGCGGCAATATCGAGGGCGAAACCCGGGTCATATCCATCGCGCTGTATAACCATGTGGAGCAGGCGGACTATGCCAGCGCCCACCGGCTCGGCCTGTTGCTGGTGCTGTTCGCCTTTTCCACGCTGGCGCTGGTGTATCGCCTCAATGCGCGCCAGCGACGCTATGACGGCTGAGCGGGAAGCCCCGCCCCACCCTGGCTCGGGGGCTGCGTCGCAGTGCTTGTTCTAATTGCTGATATCTGTCGATGCAAACCGTTACATAGCGTCAACAAAATGCTGTTTTCATGCGCCATGACTTGGAGTATCGTTTTCCACGCCCGTCATGGGCCTGCCAACCCTCACAAGGATGAACCATGCGCAAATACCTGATGATCGCCGTTCTGGCCCTGACCTCCGCCAACCTCGCCCTGGCCGACGCCGCCTGCGATGCCAAGGCCGCCGAGAAAAAACTGTCCGGCGCCGCCAAGACCAGCTTCCTGAAGAAATGCGAGAAGGACAGCGCCGCCGCCAATGCCCAGAAGACCTGCGACGCCAAGGCCGCCGACAAGAAACTCGCCGGCGCGGCCAAGAGCAGCTTCGTGAAGAAGTGCGTGAAGGACGCGGCTCCGGCCAAGTAATCCCGCTAGCCGGCGGCCTGGCCGCCGGTACAGCCCGCTTGCCGGCAAATCCCTGATTGATCGCCTACACTGAGAGGTGGCAACAGGGATTCAGCAGGTGAGCCATGGCAAACACTATCCTTGGGAATTACAATCCGCTGTTATCGCTTTTCGGCAATAACAGCCAAAGCTTGAGTGGTTTATTGGGCGCCAGCTCGCCCATCGTGCCGCTGATCAACGGCGCGTCCAGCACCCAGAGCGCCAGCACCGATCCCAATGTGGTGCTGATCTCCGGCCTGGGCCAATTGCTGTCCAGCCTCAATATCTTCCAGACCAGCCTGCAGCAGATTTACTCGCCCTACTCGATCAGCAACTCCATCAGCGCCACCAGCAGCAATCCGTCGGTCGCCAGCGTTTCCGCCGCCGCCGGCGCGCAAAACGGCAACTACAGCGTGTCGGTGTCGCAATTGGCGCAGGCGCAAAGCGCGCTCTCCACCTTTTCGCTACCGGACACCAATAGCAGCGTCGTGGGCAGTGGCAGCCTGACCATCAAGACCGGCAGCTACGCCTACACCTCGCCCACCTCCGCCACCAGCTTCACCTCCAACGGCTCGGCCACGCTGTCCATCAGCAACGGTACCCTGTCCAGCATCGCCGGCGCGATCAATGGCGCCGGCATCGGCGTGGTGGCCAATATCGTGCAAAACGCCGCCGGCAACTACCAATTGCAAGTCAGTTCCGCCGAAACCGGCGCCAGCAACAACTTCCAGATCCTGGTCAGCGACAACGACGGCAACAACACCGATCAGAACGGTTTGTCGCGGCTGGCCTTCGACCAGACCCAGGCAGTGGGCAGCGGCCAGAACCTGAACCAGACCCAGGCGGCGCAAAACGCCAACTTCCTGATCAATGGCGCCTCCGGTTCCAGCGCCAATAATAGCGGCATCACGCTGGGCTCCTCGGTGTCGATGAACCTGCTGTCCACCGGCAGCACCAATGTCGCGGTCAATATCGATCTGAGCGGCCTCAACGATCACGCGCAATCGCTGGCCGACGCCTACAACACGCTGCAAGGCAGCCTGAACGCGCTGCTGATCCGCGGCGGCCTGTTGTCCAACGATCCCATCGCCAAACAGGTGGCGGTCAGCCTGAATCAACAGGCCACCGCCAGCTATAGCAACGGCAACTCCTTGCTAAGCAATCTGAACCAGATCGGCCTCAGCTTCCAGTACCCGCAGCAGTTCGGCCAGATGGGCAGCCTGAGCTTCAACGCCAGCAGCCTGCAAAGCGCCTATAGCGGCGACTCCCAAGGCACGGCCAATCTGCTCTATGCCTCCGCGCGCGCGCTGAACTGGCTGGCCAATAGCTACGCCTCCTATGGCAACGGCACCATTCCGCTGACGCTGACCGCCTTGCAGAAAATGCAGATCAGCCAGCAACTCGGCCAATCCGCCACGCCCACGTCCAACACCATCCCCTCCAATCTGGCATCGCTGACTTCCGGCCAGAGCGGCACCATCCAGTTGAGCGCGCAGCAGATCACCGCGCTGTCGCTGTACGCGATGGTGTATTCGCTGGGCGCGCCCTATGCCATCAACGCCCAGATTCTGAACAACGGCCTGGGCCTGCCCGGCAATAGCAGCGGCAACGGCATTTCCACTTATGCCTGATTGATATCCGCTATTTACTTTCACATCGGCATTGCCTAGCCAGTATTGTCTCGCTAAAATTCATCGGATGATTGGATGAATAAGGAGCGAGCCATGACGGCCTCACCTTACAAACGCTCGCTGGTCGATATCGCGGTGGAGAACATCGCCAAACGGCTGGCCGACGGCGATTGGCCATTGGGTGCGCGCATTCCCACCGAACCGGAGCTGGCCGAACAACTGGGCGTCAGCCGCAACACCGTGCGCGAAGCGGTGCGGGTGCTGCTGTATGCCGGGCTGCTGGAAGTGCGCCAGGGCGATGGCAGTTATGTGCGCGCCACCGTAAACCCCGGCGACGCGATGCGCGCCATCAGCCGCGCCAGCCTGCGCGAACATCTGGAAGTGCGTTGCATGCTGGAGGAAGCCGCCGCGCGGCTGGCCGCCAGCCGCTGCCCGGAAGCGGACCTCGGCGCGATAGCGGACGCATTGGCAGAGCGCGGAGAACGCATGCCGCAGGAGCCGCTGGAAGCCTTCATCGAGCGCGACCTGGCGTTTCATCTCGCCATCGCCAACGCCAGCGGCAACCAGGCCTTGGCCGAGCTCTACGCCTATTTTTCGCGCGCGGTGCGCCAGCATGTGCAGCAGTCCATCCTCGACGAGGCGCTGCCGGACCCCGACCTCGCCGCCCACCAGGCCATTTACGAAGCCATCCGCCAGCGGCGGCCAGATGAAGCCGGGCAAGCCGCCGCCGCCATTACCCGTCCCTTGCTGGAGGCGCTGGACCGCTTGCTGGATCGTCCCAGCACCATTTGAGCCTGATTCGAGCCGGCCCCCAGGCGCGGGGAGCCGGCTCCGACAACAACAAAAGCGCAGAAGGAAAACCCATGTCCACACCCAAATCCATGCCGGATCACCTGCCGGTCGAAGACACGCTGATCGACGCCGAGATCGACGACGCCGGCGTGCAAGGCCAGAACCCCGCGCCAAGCCGGCCTTGGCTGTTGCTGCTGGGCCTGATGCTGGTTGGCATCAATCTGCGCCCGGCGCTGTCCAGCCTGTCCCCGGTGCTGGGCGATGTCGCCGCCAGCCGCGGGCTCAGCGGCATGATGGCCGGCTTGCTCACCACGCTGCCGGTCGCTTGCCTGGGCCTGTTCGGCCCGCTGGCGCCGCGGCTGGCCCGCCGCTGGGGCAGCGAAAAGACCATCGCGCTAATCCTGGTGACACTGGCGCTGGGCATCCTGCTGCGCACCCAGTTCGGCCAATTCGGCCTGTTCGCCGGTTCGGCGCTTGCCGGCGCCAGCATAGGCATCATCGGCGTGCTGCTGCCCGGCATCGTCAAGCGCGACTTTCCGCGTCAGGTCAGCCTGATGACCGGGGTCTACACCATGGCGCTATGCCTGGGCGCGGCGCTGGCCGCCGGCCTGACCGTGCCGGCGATGCACTGGATGGGCGACAGCTGGCAGGGCGCGCTGGCGATCTGGGCGACGCCGGCGCTGCTGGCCTTGCTGGCCTGGTGGCCGCAGACGCGGAAACAACAAGCGGCCCACCACGGCCAATGGCTGGTGCGCGGCCTGCTGCGCGACCCGCTGGCCTGGCAGGTGACGCTGTTCATGGGCTTGCAGTCGTCCATGGCTTACATCGTGTTCGGCTGGCTGCCGTCCATCCTGATAGACCGCGGCGAAACGCCGCTGCACGCCGGCCTACTGCTGTCCATTTCCATCATGGTGCAAGTGGCCTCCTCGCTGCTGGTGCCGGCATTGGGTCAGCATTGCCGCGACCAGCGCCCGCCTATCGCCGCCACCGTGGCGCTGGTGCTCAGCGGCCTGTTGGGCATGTTGTTCGCTCCCACCGACAGCCTGCTGCTCTGGGCGGTGCTGCTGGGCCTGGGCCAGGGTGGCCTGTTCAGCATGGCGCTGAGCCTGCTGGCGCTGCGCTCGCCGGATCCCCATGTCGCCGCCCACCTGTCCGGCATGGCCCAGGGCGTCGGCTATGCGCTGGCCTCGCTCGGCCCGCTCAGCGTGGGCCTGATCCGCGACCAGACCCACAGCCTGTGGCCGCTGGGCCTGCTGTTCCTGCTGATTTCCACCGCCACCTGCGCGATGGGCATGCTGGCCGGACGCAAGCGCCTGGTGCAGGTGGAATCCCGCCCGCTATAAACCAACTGGCGACAAAAAACCCCGGGGCGCGCCCCGGGGTTTCTTTGTGCTTGACGGCCAGGCTCAGCCCTTGGGCCGGCCGATGATGCCGTAGCGCTGCCACAGATCCGGCAGGCTGGCCTGCCCCAGCGGAATCATCGCCTTGCCCAAGGCCAAGCGCGCCGGCAGCGAGGCCATCTCGCCATTCCATCCCGGCGCGCCCTCATCCAGCACCGCGGCCAGATCGCGGTCGTCCACCGCCGCCAGTTCGCCGCCGATCTCGATCAGCAGCATGCCTTCCGGCGTCAACCAGGCGGCGCGCGCCGGCACGTCGTCGTCGTAGGGCAGCGTGCTCCAGCCCGATGGCGTGCGCCGCGCCACCAGCGGCGCCGCGTCCAGCGTCACATAGACTTTCTGCGGCCCATTCTGCACATAACAGCGCCCCAGTCCGTCGCGGCTGTAGTTGCGGCCGAAAAACTCCACCATCGCCTCGTGTTGCAGACGTTCGTCCTTGATCCACCACTGGCCGCGCGCATCCAGCCGCAGCCAGCCGAACACCGCCGGCACATTCGGCCACTTGGCCATTGCCGCCTGTACTATCGCATCCATCATGCGTCTCCTTGCGGGTTTGCTCCCGCTTGATTCTCAGCTTTGACCACTAAATCAGATCGCTCTCAACACCGCCATCGGCGAGGTGCGGGTGACCCTCCCCACCAAGGGCCAGCCGGCCACCACCACCACCAGTGCGCCGCACAGCACCCCGGCCGGCAACAACCATGGATTGAACACCAAGGGCAGATTGAATAATTTGACCGATGCCAAAGCGCCTATGCCCATCGCGCCCAAGGCCGCCAGCAGGCCGGAAAAAGCGCCCAGCCAGGCCAGCTCCGCCAGCACCACGCTGCGCACCTGCCGCCGCGACGCGCCCAGCGCCCGCATCAGGCCGACATCGAACAGCCGCTCGTCGCGCGTGGCGGCCAGCGACGCCCACAACACCAGCACGCCGGCGGCCAGCGCCAGGCCGAACATCGCCTCGATGCCGCGCGCCAGCTTGTCCATCATCGCCCGCACCTCGCTCAGGATGGCGCCGACGTCGATCACGGTCAGATTGGGAAACTCGCCCACCAGCCGGTTGACGAAGTCCTCGTCCGCCGGGTCCAGCCGGAAACTGGTGATCCAGCTGGCCGGCTGCTGGCTGAATTGGCCCGGCGTGCCGATCACGAAGAAGTTGACGCGGAAACTGTCCCACGGCACTTCGCGCAAGCTGGTCACCTTGGCGCGATAAGTGGTGCCAGCCAGATCGAAGGCCAGCGTGTCGCCCAGCTTGATGCCCAGCGTATCCGCCAGCCCGCGCTCCACGGAGAACTGCGGCTTGATCCGCTTCTGTTGCGGCCACCATTGGCCGGCCACCAGTTTATTGCCCGGCGGCAGCTCGTCGCGCCAGGACAGGTTGAACTCGCGTTCGGCCAAGCGTCGCGCGCGCTCGTCCTCGTAGGCCGATGGCTGCACCGGTTGTTCATTGATGGCGATCAGCCGCGCCCGCACCATCGGCGCCAGCTCCGGCATCGCCCTCCCTTCCGAGGCGAACGCATTGCGCACGCCGTCCAGCTGATTGCGCTGGATATTGATGACGAACTTGTTCGGCGCATCCGCCGGCACGCTGCGCTGCCAGGCGCCGATCAGATCGTCACGCACAATGGTCAGCGTCAGCAGCGCCATCAGGCCCACCGACAGGGACACGATCTGGATCACCGCCAGCCAGTGTCGGCGCGCGATATTGGCGATGCCGAAACGCCAGCCCACTCGGCGGCCACGCGGCAGCCTCCGCATCAGGTAGACCACGCCCAGCGCCAATGCGCCGACGGCGGCGAAAAAGCCCAGCATGCCGGCCAGCAGCCAGCCCGCCACCGCCAGGTCGCCCACTTGCCAGGCGGCCAGGCCCAGCAAGGCCACCAGCGCCAGCAAGGGCGCCAGCACGCTCTGGCGCGTGGGTTCCAATTCATCGCGCAGCACCGCCGCCGGCGGCACATCGCGTATGCCCATCAGGGGCGGCAAGGCCAGGCCGGCCAGCAGCACCAGCGAGGCCAGCGGCCCGACCAGCCAGGTCAGCCAGCCCGGGTCGGGCAGGATTTCGCCGACATAGCCGCTGGCCAGCCGCATCAGCGCCAGTTGCACGCCGAAACCGCCGGCGGTGCCCACCGCGCCGGCCAGCAGGCCCAGCAGCAGGAACAGGCTGACAAACAAGCCCCACACCTCACCCGCGGTCAGCCCCAGGCAGCGTAGCACCGCCACTTGCTGCCAGTGACGCGCCAGATAACGGCGCACCACCAGCGCCACCGCCGACGCCGCCAGCGCCACCGTCAGCATCGCGGTCAGGCCGAGGAAACGCCGGGCGCGCTCCAGCGCGGTGCGTACTTCCGGCCTGGCTTCCTCCACGTTTTCCAGCCGCGCGTCCTTGGGCTTGGCCTTGTCCAGCCATTGGCGGAAGTCGGCGACGCCGCGGTCGTCCCCAGCGAACATCAGGCGCCAGCGCGCGCGGCTGCCTTCCTGGATCAAGCCGGTGGCGGCCAGGTCGGCGCGGTTGAACATCAGCCGCGGCACGAAGTTGTACAAGTCCATCGCCCCGTCCGGCTCGCGGATGATTTCGCCAGCCAGGCGCAATTGCGCGCCGCCTACGCCCAGGGTGTCGCCCAGCTTCAGCTTCAAGCGCCGCATCAGGCGGGCGTCGGCCCAGGCGCTGCCCGCGGCCGGTCGCAGGCGGCCGGTTTCGACGCGGCCATCGGCCAGGCGCACGCTGACTTCGCCGCGCAGCGGATAGCTGTCGCTGACCGCCTTATACGTGGCCAGCGTCGCCTGCCCGCCGGCGAACACCATGGAGGGAAAACTGATATTGTCGGCCAGCCGCAAGCCGCGCTTTTCCGCCTCGCGGCGGATGGACTCCGGCGCCGGAGCGTTGCCGTTGAGCACCAGATCGGCGGCCAGCAGCTGCGTGGCCTGGGTGGTCAGCGCGCGCTCCACCCGGTCGGAGAAGAAGGCCACGCTACTCATCGCCATCACCGCCACCACCAGCGCCAAGGCCAGGATGGTGAGTTCGCCGGACACCAGTTCGCGGCGGATGAAGCGCAGCACCAGGGTCAAACGGCCGCTCAAGGTCATGAGCGCGCTCCGTTGAGCTTGCCTTCCACCAGCCGGTAGATCGCATCGCAGCGGCTGGCCAGCTCGGTGTCATGGGTGACCAGCACCAGGGCGGTGCCCTGCTCGGCGTTGAGCTGGAACAGCAGGTCTATGATCTGGCGGCCGCTGTGCGGGTCCAGATTGCCGGTGGGCTCGTCGGCGAACAGCAGGCCAGGATGAATGACGAAGGCGCGCGCCAGCGCCACCCGCTGCTGTTCGCCGCCGGACAGATGCCGCGGGTAATGGCCCAGCCGGTGGCTGAGGCCGACGCGGTCCAGCATCTGGCGCGCCGCCTCGCGCGCGTCGGCGCGGCCGGCCAGCTCCAGCGGCAGCATCACGTTCTCCAGCGCGCTCAATTGCGGCATCAACTGGAAATTCTGGAACACGAACCCCACCTTGTCTCTGCGCAGCAAGGCTCGCGCGTCCTCGCTCAGGCCCGCCAGCGCCTGGCCGAACAAGGCCACTTCGCCGCCGGATGGGTGATCCAGGCCCGCCAGCAAGGACAACAAGGTAGACTTGCCGGAACCGGACGCGCCGACAATGGCCACGCTCTCGCCTGGATACAGGGTCAGCGTGGCGCTGCGCAGAATGTTCAGCGGCTCACCGTGAAAATGCACTTGCTTGGCCAGTTCGCTGGCCGCCAAAACCGCCTGGGTTTCAATTGGATTCATTTATGCGCTCGATACTAAGCAAAGTTCTACTTTCCGCCAGCCTGGGCTTGCTGCTGCAGCCGGCTTCCGCCGCCACGGTGCTGGTGTTCGGCGACAGCCTGTCCGCCGGCTACGGCCTGTCTCCGGGCCAGGGCTGGGTCAGCCTGCTCGCCAAGGAGATGGGGACGAAACACCGTATCATCAATGCCAGCATCTCCGGCGAAACCACCGCCGGCGGGCTGGCCCGGCTGCCGGACGCGCTGGCGCGCCATCGCCCCGACATCGTGGTGCTGGAGCTGGGCGCCAACGACGGCCTGCGCGGCCTGCCGCTGGCGCAGATGCGCGGCAATCTGTCCAAGATGATCGCCTTGGCCAAACAAAGCAAGGCCAGGGTGCTGCTGGTGGGCATGGCCCTGCCCCCGAACTATGGCCCGCAATACGGCGCCGAGTTCCGCAACGCCTACGCCGAGCTGGCCAAGCGCGAGCGCCTGCCCTTCGTGCCGCTGCTGGTGGCCGGCTTCGAGGCCGATCTGTCGAAGTTCCAGCCGGACGGCTTGCATCCCATCGCCGCCGCCCAGCCTCAGATGATGCGCACGGTCAAGGCCAAGCTGCCGCTCAACTGAGCCCCAGGCCTTGTCTCGCGCTTGCTCGCCGGCCTTTGAGCTGACCTCAGGGCCACAGGATATTTGTTACATTGACATTTCGTATTGCGATGCAGCAAGATAAGCCAACAGCATAATCATATCCTGAATCGCCATGAGCCGTCCGCCACGCCCACCCTGGCCACAACGCCTGATAGCGCCCTACCGCGGCTTGCCCACCACGGTCTACATCCAGGTGCTGTGCAGCTTGATCAATAATATCGGCGGCATCACCAAGCTGTTCCTGCCGCTCTATCTGCGCGAAAGCTATCAGCTGGGCTATGGCACCATCGGCCTGCTGATGGCCGCCTACGGCGCCGGCGCGCTATTGGGCTCGCTCAAGGGCGGCGCGCTGTCCGACCGTTTCGATGGCCGCAAGCTGGCCACCCTGTTCCTGTTCACGTCCGGCGTCTGTCTATTGCTGCTGGCCTTGGCCATTCCCTTATGGCTGTTTGTGCCGGTGCTGCTGGTGTCCGGCCTCGGCGACGGCGCCTTCCGCCCGGTCAATCAGCGGCTGGCGCTGGAGCCTTGCCAGCCGCAGCAACGCGCGGTGGCGCAGGGCATGCTGCGGGTGGCCTTCAATCTGGGCGTCGCCATCGCCGGCCTGATCAGCGGCGCGCTGGCCGCCATCGGTTATGGCTGGGTCTACGCGGCCAACGCCGCCGCCACCTTGAGCGCGGCCGCCTGGCTGGCCTGGGCCTACCGTCGCTACGACGCGGCGTCCATCCACCAGGCGACGCCAGAAGCCGCCGAAACCAGCGCAGCGGATCTGGTCGGTCCCTGGCGCGATCTTCCCTTTCTGCGCATATTGCTGGCCCTGATGCTGATGACCGCGGTATTCGACCAGATCTATGTGACGCTGGGTTTATTCCTGCGCGAGCATTATCAACTGGGCCCGCAATGGATGGGTTATCTGTTCACCCTGAACGGGCTGATGGTGGTGGCGCTGCAGATCCCGATCAGCCGCCGCATCCTGGACTGGGGCCTGCTGGCCAGCACCCAGGCCGGCGTGCTGCTGACCGGCTTGTCCTTTCTGTGGCTGACCGCCGGCGTCGGCCCGGTCTGGGCGCTATTGATGATGTTCACGCTGACCTTGGGCGAGCTGCTGATTTCTCCCTGTTACACCATGCTGGTGATGCACCGCTCCGAAGGTCGGCTGCGCGGCCGTTACCTGGGCCTGTACAACGCGATCTGGCAAGGCCGCACCCTGTTCGCGCCGGCGCTGGGCACCTGGCTGTACGGTCATTTCGGCGGCATCTCGCTCTGGTGGCTGTGCGCGGCCGTCGTCTGCGTGTCCGCGCTGCTCCAGCACGCGGCGTTGCGTGAAATCCTGGGACCGGCCCGCGCGACAGCCACAGCCTGACGGGCTCAAGCCTGCCGGTCTTCGCGCCAGACGCGCACCCGGTTGCGCCCCTGCTGCTTGGCCGAATACAGGGCGGCGTCCGCCCGCAGCAAGGCCTGCTGGCTGCCGCCCTCCTCCGGCCGACCAGCCACGCCTATCGACACCGTCTGCGCCAGCCCCGCCGGCAAGCCATCCAAACCAGCCTCCGCCAACACCAGCCGCACCCGCTCCATCGTCTCCGCCAGCCGCTCCGGCGCCAGGCCCGGCGCCAGCACCACGAACTCTTCGCCACCGTAGCGCGCCAAGATCATTTCCGGCTGCAGACAGGCGGCGATATGTTGCGCCGACTGCTGCAACACCTGGTCGCCCACCAGGTGGCCGAAGCGATCGTTGATGGACTTGAAATCATCCAGATCCAGCATTGCCAGGCTCCACACCGCTTCCGCGTCCTGATCCAGCGCCGCCATGCGGCTGCGCAAGGCCCGCTGATTGAGACAGCCGGTCAGCACATCGGATTCGGCCAGCGCGTGCAATTGCTCCACCGCCTGGCGCAGCATATTCCGCCGCTGCTCCAGCAACTCCCGTTTCCCCTCGCTTTCCGCGTGCACGCTCTGCAGCCGGCGCAGCACCACCGCATTCTGTTCGCGCAGGCGCACGGTGTCGCGCAGCAGCGGATTGAAACTGGATAGAAACTCCCATTGCACCAGGATGAAGATCACCGCGCCGGCCAGCAAGGCGCTGTACAGCACGCCGCCCTCGCTATAGAAGCGGTACAGCGGATAGGCCCAATAGCCGATGAAGAAAGTCAGATGCAAATCACGACAGGGAGCCATCAAGAGACAGACCGCGGCGAAACCGCCGGCCAGCCACAGCACCACGACGATGCGATAAGCGCCCTCCTGCTCCGGAAACATGAACCACATCATCATGCTCCACACCATGGCGCTGCACAGCATCAAGCGCCGCAATCCCAGGTAATGCGCGAACACCTGCTCCTGGCGCCGCGCCTGCAGGCGAAAGCGATGCGCCAGCCGCGCGAACAGCAACTCCATCAGCAGGAACAAGCCCGACCAGAACAGGATGCGCCAGCCGGGCGCATGGCGGTACATCAGCAGACCAAACAAGGGAATGGCGACAAAGGACTGCAAGATGGAAATATTGAGCATGGACACAAATTGGCGCACCAATTCCGCCTCCAGCTGCGGTTGCGGGCTTTCCCAGGGAAAGGGGCGCGCGCCTAGCCAGCGCCTCATGCCTCGCCCTCCCGCGCCAGGCAAACCCGGTCTCGTCCCATTTCCTTGGCCTGGTACAACGCCTTGTCCGCCTGTTGCAGCAGAGCCTGCGGTCCGGCTCCCGGCCGCCAGGCGGCCACGCCGCAGGACAAGGTCACCGGCAGATCGCCGCTCCAGCGTCGCCAGTCCCAGCCGCTGATCTTGCCGCGCAGCGCTTCCATGCGCCGGCTCAGTTCCGCGCCGTTGCAGGCCGGCGCTAGCAGCAGAAACTCTTCGCCGCCGTAGCGGCCGAACAATTCGCCGTCCGCCAATTCCTCTTGCACCAATACGCACAGCTGCTGCAGCACATCGTCGCCGCGCGCATGGCCGTGGCTGTCGTTGATGCGCTTGAAATGGTCCAGATCGATGATGGCGATGGCGAAGGGCGCGCCTTGCGTTTCCGAACGCGCCAGCAGCCGCTCCATTTCCCGCATCAGCGCGCGCATGTTCAAGGCGCCGGTCAGCGGGTCGCGCGAGGCCAGTTCGCTGATGCGCTCCACCGCCTGGTCCAGCTCCACGTTCTTCTGTTCCAGCATCGCGTTGTAGCTCTCCAGCTGGCGCTGCTCCAGCATCAGTTCGCGCAACAGGCCGGTGTTCTGCGCGCGCTGGCTCATGGACTCATGGGCGAAGCGGTGCAACCTGGCGGTGAACTGCACCAGCACCAGCAGGTAGATCGCGCCGGAAACGCCCACCCAGCGGAATACCGCTTCCGGCGACAGAAACAGGCGCAGCAGGATCAAACCCCAGATCGGCAGCACGAAGCCAAAGAACAATTCGCGCCGCGCGGACAGCATCGCGCCCTGGACCGCGCTGACCGCAATCCCCCACAACACCACGATCAGGCTGTAAGTCAAATCCCCGCTCGGCATCAGCACCCAAGCGGCCAGACCCCAGCCCACGCCGACGCAGGTGATCTGCGCGGCGAAACGGCGGTGCAGCGCGGCGATCTGCCAGTCGTCGTGGTCGGGGCAGCGGCTGGCGCGCCAGGTAGTGCCCCACAGGGCCAGCAACAACAGCCAGAACGCCACCAGCCACAGCAGCGACGGCAGCCACGGCGTCCTGCCCCACTCCAGCGCCGCCAGCAGCGCCGAGCCCAGCAGCGCATGCGGCACCACCACGTGGGTCGAGCGCATGACATGCAGCATGGTGAGGCTGTCCAACTGGCTGATCGGCGGAGGCATGGCTGGCGTCTGACGAATTCCGGATGGCTTATTTTTCCGTTATAGCGGGCAAAGCGCCAGTCCGGCGCGTCCGGGCATGAAAAAGCCCCGCGGGCCAAGGCGCGCGGGGCGTGTATGCCGGATCGAGTTCGATCCGAATACCGATTACAGATCCTTGGCGTTTTCCGCCAGGTAGGAAGCCACGCCTTCGGCGCTCGGCTTCATGCCCTTCTTGCCCTTGTTCCAACCGGCCGGGCACACTTCGCCGTGCTCTTCGGTGAACTGCAGCGCGTCAACCATGCGCAGCATTTCGTCCACATTGCGGCCCAGCGGCAGGTTGTTCACCACTTGGTGCTGCACCACGCCGGAGCGGTCGATCAGGAAGGAGCCGCGGAAAGCAACGCCGCCTTCGGCTTCAACGTCGAAGGCCTTGCACAGTTCGTGCTGGATATCGCCCACCAGGGTGTAGCCAACTTGGCCGATACCGCCTTTTTCCACCGGGGTGTTGCGCCATGCGGCATGGGAGAACTGGCTGTCGATGGACACGCCGATCACTTCCACGTTCTTGGCTTTGAAGTCGGCCAGGCGGTGATCGAAGGCGATCAGCTCGGACGGGCACACGAAGGTGAAGTCCAGCGGGTAGAAGAACACTACCGCGTACTTGCCGGCGGTAGCTTGCTTGAAGGAGTAGTTGTCAACGATCTGACCATCGCCCAGCACGGCGGAAAAGGTTTTCGCGCCATCGAAGAAGGGGGCTTGCTTGCCAACGAGTACGGCCATTGCGGATCTCCTTAAAGGTCTTGGTGTGACTGCGCTTCCCTGATCGGGCATCGGGAAACGCGGCGGAATGCGAGGCTTTATAAATCAGCCCGGCCGGGATCGGCAAATTGTAAATCCATATCGTTGCGATAAAGTTTTGCAATGCCGCTGCGGCGGGCGCGCCTTGAGAATAGCTAAGGCTGCTATTAGATCGGGGCGAATGCCCAAGGTTCAAGCCGAGCCGTCCAGCCGCGCCAAATAAAAACGGCCGCTGCATGGGCAGCGGCCGTCGGCATCGCATTAAGCCGACATCAAGCGGACGGCTCGGCCTTCTGGCGCAGACGCAGGTTCAGTTCGCGCAGCTGCTTGTCGTCCACCGCATTGGGCGCGTTGGTCAGCAGGCACTGGGCGCGCTGGGTTTTCGGGAAGGCGATCACGTCGCGGATGGACTCCGCGCCGCACATCAGCGTCACCAGACGATCCAGGCCGAAAGCCAGGCCGCCGTGCGGAGGCGCGCCGAACTTCAGGTTGTCCAGCAGGAAGCCGAACTTGTTCTGCTGCTCTTCCGGGCTGATCTTCAGCGCGCCGAACACTTTTTCCTGGATCTCGGCGCGGTGGATACGGATGGAGCCGCCGCCGATTTCCCAGCCGTTCAGCACCATATCGTAGGCGCGCGCCAGGCAGGCGCCCGGATTGGTGGCCATCAGGTCCTCGTGGCCCTGCTTGGGGCTGGTGAACGGATGGTGGCAGGCGGTCCAGCGGTCGTCGTCCTCGTCGTGCTCGAACATCGGGAAGTCCACCACCCACAGCGGGCGCCATTCCTTGACGAAGTAGCCGTTGGCCAAGCCGTGTTCGTGACCGATCTTGATGCGCAGCGCGCCGATGGCCTCGTTCACCACCTTGGCCTTGTCCGCGCCGAAGAAGATGATGTCGCCGTTTTGCGCGCCGGTGCGCTCGATGATGGCTTTCAGGCCATCCGCGGACAGGAACTTGACGATGGGAGACTGCAGGCCTTCTTCGGTCGGCTTGCTGGCGTCGTTGACCTTGATGTAGGCCAGACCCTTGGCGCCGTAGATGCTGACGAACTGGGTGTAGTCGTCGATTTCCTTGCGGCTGAGGCCGGAACCGCCCGGCACGCGCAACGCCACCACGCGGCCGTTGGCCATGTCGGCCGCGCCGCGGAACACCTTGAACTCTTCCGACTTCATCACATCGGTCAGTTCGGTGAATTTCAGGTCCACGCGCATGTCCGGCTTGTCCGAACCGTAGTAGAACATCGCGTCGGCGTAAGTCATGCGCGGGAACTGCGGCAGCTCCACGCCCAGCACGTCGCGGAAGATCTCCTTGGTCATGCCCTCGGTAATATCCATGATCTGGTCCTCGTTCAGGAACGAGGTCTCGATATCGATCTGGGTGAATTCAGGCTGACGGTCGGCGCGCAGGTCTTCGTCGCGGAAGCACTTGGTGATCTGGTAGTAGCGGTCGAAGCCGGCCACCATCAGCAATTGCTTGAACAGCTGCGGCGATTGCGGCAGCGCGAAGAATTCGCCCGGGTGCACGCGGGACGGCACCAGGTAATCGCGCGCGCCTTCCGGCGTGGAGCGGGTCAGCATCGGGGTTTCAATGTCGATGAAGCCCTGCTTGTCCAGATGGTTGCGCACGCCCATCGCCACCTTGTAGCGCAGACGCAGGTTTTTCTGCATCGCCGGGCGGCGCAGATCGATCACGCGGTTGGTCAGACGCACGTTCTCGGACAGGTTCTCGTCGTCGATCTGGAACGGCGGCGTGGCGGCGGCGTTGAGGATTTCGATTTCCTTGGCCAGGATTTCGATCTCGCCGGAAATCATCTTGCTGTTGGCGGTGCCGGCCGGACGCTCGCGCACGATGCCGGTGATGGACAGCACGTATTCGCCGCGGCTGCTGTCGGCCAGTTGGAACGCTTCCGGGGTGTCCGGATCGATCACCACCTGCACCAGGCCTTCGCGGTCGCGCAGGTCGATGAAGATCACGCCGCCATGGTCGCGGCGGCGGTGAGCCCAGCCCTTCACGGTCACGGTCTGACCCAGGTATTTTTTGTCAATAAGTCCGCAATAGTCGGTTCGCATTTGGGTAAACCCTTTTATTCAAATTCGCTGAGGTATCCCCGCCAGGGGGAAAAGAAGGCTTTATGGGCTAGACAGGGTGGCGGCCTAGCCCTGTCGATTATGTTCGTCGTTCAGGCGCGGACGCTGAGCGGCCGGCGGCGGGTTAGGCGCCACCATGCCCATGGAAATCGCGTATTTCAACGCTTCGTCCACGCTCATGTTCAATTCGCGGGTGTCCTTCTTGGCCACCATCACGAAATAACCCGAAGTCGGGTTAGGGATGGTGGGCACGTAAACGCCGATGAACTCGTCGTCGGACAAGGATGCGGACACGACATCAGGCAGCGGGCCGGTCTGAAACGCCACCGTCCACATGCCGGAATGGGGAAACTGCACCAGCAGCGCCTTCTTGAAGGCCTGGCCGGAGTCGGACAGCAGCGTGTCGCTGACTTGCTTGACGCTGTTGTAGATGCTCTTCACCACCGGGATGCGCGACAGCAGCGCGTCCCACATGTCCAGCACACGCTGGCCCAGCACATTGGCGGCCAACATGCCGGTGCCCAACAGAATCAGCACCGACAGCACCACGCCCAGGCCGGGCAAGTGGAAGCCAAGCAAGGCCTCGGGCTGCCATTCCTGCGGCAGCAGGTTCAGCGTCTGGTCCAGCGAGGTGACGATCAGGTTCAGCACCCACAAGGTCACGGCCAAGGGCAGCCACACCAGCAAGCCAGTGACCAGGTAGCCCTTCAGCGTCATTTTTATTTGCGGCGTCATCGGGGTTTACGCGCACCCACAGCCAGTGCCGCAGCTATGACCGCCGCCGCTGTCAGAAGACGCGGAGGACGAGCCGCTGGACGCGCCGCCCTTGAAGTCGGTGGCGTACCAGCCGGAACCCTTCAGCTGGAAGCCGGCGGCCGACAGCTGCTTGCGGTATTCGGCGCTGCCACAGGCCGGGCATTGCGCGATCGGCTCGTCGCTGAGTTTTTGCAGGTGCTCTTTGGCGACGCCGCAGGCGCCGCAACGGTATTCGTAGATTGGCATAGCTTTGCTTCCCCACCAGTAATCATGATGGCATAATAGACCGAACTCATGCTGCACTGCACTATCCGAGCGTGAACTTCCGCTCGACATGCCTAGTCGGACAGACGCGGATGAACGGCTCCAACGCCGAGTCATCCATCCGCCGAATCGTCGATTATATCCGACTGAATCGTCAATACAAAAATCCCTTTGCTTCATTAGCCCGCAATACTGCCCTGCAACCCTACAAATCCCGGAGGTCACATGGTTTACCAAGAGGGTCAGATGGAAAGCATTCGCAACATTCTTGCCGGCAAGAAAGGCCTGATCGTAGGCATCGCCAACGAGAACAGCATCGCCTACGGTTGCGCCAGCGTGCTGCGCGACCTGGGCGCCGAGTTCGCCGTCACCTACCTGAACCAGAAAGCGGAAAAATACGTGCGCCCGCTGGCCGACCAGCTGGGTTCGCCGCTGGTGCTGCCGCTGGACGTGGAGCAGCCCGGTCAGATGGAGGCGGTGTTCGATGCGATCCGCCAGCAATGGGGCAAACTGGATTTCGTCATTCACTCCATCGCCTTCTGCCCGATGGACGATCTGCACGGCCGCGTCACCGACTGTTCGCTGGAGGGCTTCCAGCAAGCGATGCGCGTGTCCTGCTACTCCTTCATCGAAATGGCTCGCCTGGCCGAGCCCTTGATGAGCCAGGGCGGCAGCCTGATCACCATGAGCTATTACGGCGCCGACAAAGTGGTGGAGAACTACAACATCATGGGTCCGGTCAAGGCGGCGCTGGAAAGCGTGTCGCGCTATCTGGCCAGCGAACTGGGCTCCAAGAACATCCGCGTGCACGCGGTCTCCCCCGGCCCGCTGCGCACTCGCGCCGCCTCCGGCATCGCCCACTTCGACCAGTTGATCGAGGACGCCATCGCCCGCGCGCCGCAAAACCGCCTGGTGGAAATCGAGGACGTGGGCACCACCTGCGCCTTCCTGATCTCCGACGCCGCCCGCGGCCTGACCGGTCAGACCATCTATGTCGATGGCGGCCACCACATCAAGGCCTGAGGGAGCACGCCATGACACGCGACGAACACGCTTTCGCCGACATCCTGCAACAGGCCATCGACCTGGGCCCGCTGCCGATGGCGGTGGCCCATCCCTGCAGCCGCGAAGCGCTGCTGGGCGCGGTGGAAGCCGCCGACCACGGCATCGCCACCCCCATCCTGGTGGCCCCCGCCGCCAGGCTGGCCAAGCTGGCCGACGAACTGGAAGTGGACCTGAGCCGCTTCGAGCTGGTCGACGTGCCACACAGCCACGCCGCCGCCGAACAGGCGGTGAGCCTGGTGCGCGACGGCTACGCCGACATCCTGATGAAGGGCAGCCTGCACACCGATGAGTTCATGGGCGAGGCGCTGGCGCGCGGCACCGGCATCCGCACCGACCGCCGCATCAGCCACGTCTGGATCATGAAGGTGGAAACCTATCCGCGCTACCTGTTCATCACCGACGCCGCGATCAATATCGAGCCCGATCTGCTGACCAAGCGCGACATCTGCCAGAACGCCATCGACCTGACCCAGGCGCTGGGCATTTCCCAGCCCAAGGTGGCCATCCTGGCCGCGGTGGAAACCATCAATCCGGCGATGCGCTCCACGCTGGACGCCGCCGCGCTGTGCAAGATGGCGGATCGCGGCCAGATCACCGGCGCCATCCTCGACGGCCCGCTGGCCTTCGACAACGCCATCTCGCGTGAAGCCGCCGACAGCAAGGGCATCGTCTCGCCGGTGGCCGGCGATCCCGACATCCTGCTGGTGCCGGACCTGGAAGCCGGCAATATGCTGGGCAAGCAGCTGACCTATCTGGCCGCAGCGGCTTCCGCCGGCATCGTGATGGGCGCGCGCGCGCCCATCGTGCTGACCAGCCGCGCCGACGACGCCACCGGCCGCCTGGCCTCCGCCGCGGTGGCCAATCTGCTGGCGCACAAGCGCCGGCAAAGTGGGCCGCGGCCATGAGCCGGGTGCTGCTTGCCGTCAACGCCGGTTCGTCCACGCTGAAATTCCGCGCCTTCGCGCCGGACGGACGCCAACTGCTGGCGCGCGGCATGGTGGACCGTTTCGGCCAGGCCAAGCCGGAGCTGCAATTGCTGGACGGCAAGGGCCAGATGCTGAGCTGCCGCGCGCTGGACGACGGCGGCCGCGCCAACGCCATCGCCGCGGTGATCAACAGCCTGGCCGATCAGCAACTGGAGCCCGTGGCGGTGGTACACCGCGTGGTGCACGGCGGCGGCCGCTTCACCGCCGCGACGCGGCTGAATGCCGACATCCGCGTCCAGCTGGAAGAGTATGTGGCGCTGGCGCCCTTGCACCAGCCGGTCAGCCTGGCGGTGATTTCCGCTTTCGAGGAATACGACGCCAGGCTGCCGCAGTTCGCCTGCTTCGACACCGCCTTCCACGCCCAGCAGCCGGAAGTGGCCACCCGCTTCGGCATCGCCCGCCACTGGCATGACGAGGGCGTCCGCCGCTACGGCTTCCACGGCCTGTCCTATGCCGCCATCGCGCGGCGGCTGCCGGAGCTGGGCCTGGAGCGCGCCAAGGTGGTGGTCTGCCACCTGGGCAGCGGCGCCAGCGCCTGCGCGCTGGACGCCGGCCGCAGCATGGCGTCCAGCATGGGCTTCTCCGCGGTGGACGGGCTGATGATGGGTAGCCGCCCCGGCTATATCGATCCGGAGGTCATTCTCTACTGGCAGGAACAGGCCGGCATGAGCGTGGCCGAGGTGAGACGCGAGCTGTACAAGAACTCCGGGCTGCTCGGCGTCTCCGGCATCTCGTCCGATATGCGCGAACTACTGGCCAGCGATCTGCCGGCGGCGCGCGAGGCGGTGGAACTGTTCTGCTACCGCGTGGCGCGCGAAACGGCCAGCCTGGCCGCGGCGATGAAGGGCCTTGACGCGCTGGTATTCACCGCCGGCGTGGGCGAGCACTCGCCGGAAGTGCGCGGCCGGGTGCTGCAGCAACTGGCCTGGCTGGGCTTCGAAGTCGACCAGGCCGCCAACCTGGCCCAAGCGCGGCGCTTGACCACCGCCGCCAGCGCGCGCGCCGCCTATGTGCTGCCCACCGACGAGGAAGGCGAAATGGCGCGCCAGGTGGCCGCGCTGCTGCAGTAAAACGCCGGGCCCGTCCACAAGGCGGGCCGGTTTGGAACGGCGGCGACATGCCCAAGGCAAGACGCGCGCGTCGCCGGCCGCTCTTATTCCAGCCAGTCGCTCATCGTCAGCCCCACGCCCAGCGCGCGGGTGCGCGCATTGTAATCGATCAGGTTTTCGCCATAACCATCGAAAGCCTGCACATAGCCGCGCAGCTTGCCCTTCAGCGGGAAGCTCCAGTCCAGTTGCAAGCCATGCTTGCCGCTGTCGAAATTGGGCCGCCACAAGGCGCTGAAGGTCTGGCCTCTATATTGGTAGATCGCCTGCAGATCCCCGTGCCCCATGTATTTCATTATGTCCGGGTTGTCATCGTTGTCGCCGGACTCCGGCAGCCGCGCCCACCAGCGGCCCTGCAAGGTGAACGGACCATTATCCAGCGCCGCCATCGCGTACACCCGGTTCCAGCTGCGCGACAGGGGATTGGCGCGGCCATTGGACTGGTGCAGCAAGCCCAGGCCGCCCATGCGCAGCCGGGTATCGCCCCAGGCCCAGGAGGACGGCAGCGGGAAGCTCAGGATCAGCTCCGGCTCGTAATCGGTTTCGCGGAACGGCGCGGAATGCGCCTTGTTGTAAATTTGCCAATGCGACTGCTGGGTATAGGCGAACCACAGGTTCAGCGGGGTATCGAAGATGTCTTCCCACACCTTGGTCTTGAACGACAGCTGGAACTTGGCCTCGGTCTTGTCCAGATTGCCGCCAGGAGTCTGGCTGGGCGGCCGGGTCGGCGACTGCGGCTCATTATTGGGCTTGGCCATCTGCCACACCGGCAGATAGTAATTGGGGCGATACATGCGGAAGCCGAAGGTATCGCCGCGCGAGCGTCCATCCAGGTCCCAGGCCTCGGCCAGCCGGCTGGCCACCGCCACCGTGTCCGGCATTACCCGCTCCGCGCCGCCAGGCGCGGCGGCCAATGGTGGTTCCGGCGCGGGCACAGGCCGCGCCACCTCGGGCAGGCCGGCGGCCAGCCCGTCATAGCAGGCCAGACGCAGTTTGGCGTCCGCCAGGCGGCCGCATTCGGCCAATTGCTGCGGCAGTTCCGCCGCCAGGGTCTGCGCCGCGCACAAGGCCAGCGCCCAAGCCATCCATCCCGACATTGCCACGCCTCCAGCGAGGGAAATCGAAACGCCAGATACACAAAAGGCCCCGCGATGCGGAGCCTTTGCGTATTCTTCAGCGCTGGGCTGTTGATCAGGCCATGGCCTTGATCTGAGCCGACAGACGGCTCTTGTGACGAGCAGCCTTGTTCTTGTGGAACACGCCCTTGTCAGCAATGCGGTCGATCACTTTTTCGGAAGTCTGGAACACTACCTTGGCAGCGGCTTTATCGCCTGCTTCAACTGCCTTGAGCACTTTCTTAACTGCGGTACGGAACGCAGTACGCAGGCTGGCGTTGTGCGCGCGCTGCTTAAGGGCTGTGCGTGCACGCTTGCGAGCTTGTGCGCTGTTAGCCATGAATCTTTCTCCTGATGAGCGGAATCTGAAACCCGCGATTCTAAGCCCTAAACTCAGGTTTTGCAACAATAAACCTGGCGGCGTACACTAGCGGGCTTGCTCAACGCTAGATAAACCACCCGCAACATGAATCTGCTCAAGGCTCTGGCTGCTGTCAGCAGCATGACCATGGTGTCCCGCATCCTGGGCCTGGTCCGCGATACCATCATCGCTCGCGTGTTCGGGGCCGGCATGGCCGCCGACGCCTTCAACGCCGCCTTCAAGATTCCCAATATGCTGCGCCGCCTGTTCGCCGAAGGCGCGTTTTCGCAGGCTTTCGTGCCCATTCTTGGCGAATACAAGAACCAGCGCAGCGAAGAGGAAACCCGCGAATTCATCGCCAAGATCACCGGCGTGCTGGGTTCGGTGCTGCTGCTGGTCACCGCCGTCGGCATGCTGGCCGCGCCGCTGATCATGTGGATCTCCGCGCCCGGCTTTTACCGCGAACCGGCCAAGGCCGCCCTGTTCGCCGACATCCTGCGCGTGTCCTTCCCTTATATCTTCTTCATTTCGCTGTCCTCGATGACCGGCAGCGTGCTCAATAGTTGGGGCAAGTTCTCGATTCCGGCCTTCACGCCCACCTTCCTCAACCTCAGCTTCATCGTGTTCGCGCTGTTCTTCAGCAGCCACTTCGACCCGCCCATCATGGCGCTGGCCTGGGCGGTCTTCGTCGGCGGCCTGGTGCAGCTGGTGTGGCAACTGCCCTTCCTGAAACAGATAGGCATGCTGGCGCGCCCGGTGTTCGCCTTCCGCGACCCGGCGGTCTGGCGCGTGATCAAACAAATGGGGCCGGCCATCTTCGGCGTGTCGGTGGCGCAGATCTCGCTGCTGATCAACTCCACCTTTGCCTCCTTCCTGCCCACCGGCAGCGTGTCCTGGATGTATTACGCCGACCGGCTGATGGAATTCCCCTCCGGCGTGCTGGGCGTGGCGCTGGGCACCATCCTGCTGCCCTCGCTGTCCAAACACGCCGCCACCCGCTCCGACGACGAATTCAGCGTGCTGCTGGACTGGGGCATCCGCCTGTCGCTGCTGCTGGCGGTGCCGGCCACGGTGGGCCTGGGCCTGCTGTCCGGCCCGCTGCTGGCCACCCTGTTCACCTACGGCAAATTCACCGCCCACGACGCGCTGATGTCGCAGCAGGCGGTGATCGCCTACTCCTTCGGCCTGCTCGGCCTGATCCTGGTCAAGGTGCTGGCGCCCGGCTTCTACGCGCGCCAGGACATCAAGACCCCGGTGCGCATCGCGTTGATCACCCTGTGCCTGACCCAGTTGATGAACCTGGCCTTCGTGTTTCCGCTCAAGCACGCCGGCCTGGCGCTGTCCATCGGCCTCGCCTCCTGCCTCAACGCCGGCCTGCTGCTGCGCGCGCTGCTCAAGCGCGGCCTGTACCAGCCCTCCGCCGGCTGGGGCGGCTTCCTGGGCAAGATGGCCGTCGCCATCCTGGCGATGACCGCGGTGCTGCTGGCGCTGCAATGGCTGCTGCCGGTGCACTGGCACGGCCCGGCCTGGCAGCGCGTGTCCTGGCTCAGCCTGCTGGTGGTGGCCGGCGCAATCACCTATTTCGCCGCGCTGTTCGCGCTTGGCTTCCGCCCGCGCGACTTCATGCGCCGCGAACGCTGAACATGGCCAGCCAGCCGCGCCCGCCTATGCTGAGCCCAGCCGACCGCCAGACGGCCGGCGTGCTGCTGGTCAGCTGTCTGAGCCTGACCTTGCTGTACTACCCGGCCAACCGCCACTGGATGCTGGACTGGCTGCAGCAATGGTGGCCGGCGCTGGGCCTGTCCTTCCGCCAGCAAGTGGCGCACAACCCGGATACCGACCTCTACCGCGTCGCTTACTGGGCGCTGGCCAGCATCGTCAGCTACTGCCTGCTGCCGCTGCTGGCCATCCGTCTGATCGACCGCCGCCCGCTGAGCGACTTCGGCCTGGCCTGGCCGGACCACGCCACGCTGAAGGCCGACCTCAAGCTTTTCCCGCTGTTCTACGCCGTGATGCTGCCCTTGGTGTGGTGGGCGTCCGGCCAGCCCGGCTTCTTGAAGATCTACCCCTTCTTCCGCCTCAGCTCCGGCGAAAGCATGTGGCCGCACTGGCTGCTGTGGGAGCTCTTGTATTTCGCCCAATTCGCCGCGCTGGAATTCTTCTTCCGCGGCTATATGGTGCACGGCCTCAAACCACGGCTGGGCGTCAGCGCCATCTTCGTGATGGTGCTGCCCTATTGCATGATCCATTTTGAAAAACCGCTGCTGGAAAGCCTGGCCGCCATCATCGCCGGCGTTGCGCTGGGCGCGCTCAGCTACCGCTACCGCTCCATCTGGCTGGGCATCGCGCTGCATTGCAGCGTGGCGCTGACCATGGATTTGATGGCGCTGTGGCGCAAGGGCCTGCTCTGACGAGAAGGCCGCCGCGGCGGAAACCGATATAATTCAAACCATGAACACACAAGCCATGTCCCCGGAACACTCCCCCCTGGGCAAAACCGTCAGCTATCAGGATCATTACGATCCCAGCCTGCTGTTTCCGATCCCGCGCCAAGTCAAGCGCGATGAAATCGGCGTGGACGCCGCCGCGCTGCCGTTTGCCGGCGTGGACATCTGGACCGGTTTCGAACTGTCCTGGCTCAATGCCCGCGGCAAGCCGCAGGTAGGCATCGCCACCTTCCGCATCCCGGCCGACAGCCCTAGCCTGATCGAATCCAAATCGTTCAAGCTCTATCTGAACAGCTACAACCAGACCCGGATGGCCGGCCTGGACGCGCTGCGCCGCCAGCTTGCCGACGACCTGTCCGCCGCCGCCGGCAAGCCGATAGGCGTCGACATCATGCTGCCGCAGCAGTTTGGCGGCGAAAGCATTGTCGAACTGGCCGGCGACTGCATCGACGATCTGGACATCGAAGTGGACAACTACGCGCCCTGCCCGCAGATTCTGCGCGCCGACGCCGGCGACATCGTCAGCGAGACCCTGTGCAGCCATCTGCTGAAATCCAACTGCCTGGTCACCGGCCAGCCGGACTGGGGCAGCGTGCAGATCCGCTACACCGGCCCGCGGCTGGACCTCGAGGCGCTGCTGCGCTACCTGATAGGCTTCCGCCAGCACAATGAATTCCACGAGCAATGCGTGGAACGCATCTTCACCGATCTGCTCCGCGCCTGCGCGCCCAGCCGGCTCACCGTCTACGCACGCTACACCCGTCGCGGCGGGCTGGACATCAACCCCTTCCGCAGCAATTGCGGCGAGATGCCGGTGGGCAACAGCCGTACCGCGCGGCAATAATATTTTTCTAAGCGGGAAAAGCGAACAGGCCGGCAAATGCCGGCCTGTTCGTCATTCTGGAAACGATGATTAATGGATCTTAGAGCCTGTTCAAAGTCTCGCGAGCTAGAGCGAGACAAGGCGAAAACGGTTGAAGAAGCGGAATGTACAGGTGGTACATGAGCATTCTGAAAGCGTTTTTAACGCCCTTGTCTAACTATTCCGCCGACGCGTAGCAGATCGTAAACAGGCTCTTAAGGATAGAACCAATAAAGGCTATACCCCATCGCATGCACCTTGCCGGCATCCAGCCGCATGGTGACCTTGACCTCGCTATTGGAATTGAAATGGCCAAGCTTGAAATCATCGGCCTTCAAATACTCCTTGGGCGCGAACACCTTGCGGATCAGCACCTGGTCGTCGGAGTCCTTCAGCGTCACTTCCAGCATCGGGTAGGCCTGGGAGTAAGTGGCGTGGTTTTTCAGCGTGGCGGATAGCTGGATCAGGTTGGGATAGTCCGGCACGAAGGCGAGCTCGGACCATTCGGTGCGCACGCGGGCGATATCGGTGGGCCAAGGCACCGCGCAACCCATGCCCACGCACAAGGCCTCCAGCGTCGGACGCAATTCCGGCACTTCGGCCGCGATGCGGGTGCGGTTGAAGTAGACCAGCTGGCCGGCCAACACCAGCACGCCAAACACGGAAACCAGCACCGCCAGCGCCGTCAGCAGCGGGTTGCGCCGGCGCGGCGCGTCCTCATCCGCTTCCGGCTCCTGCGCCGCGCTGGGCGCCGGTTTCCACTCCGGCTCCGGTTCGCGGCGCTCGAACGGCCGTTCCGGCTCGATGACGGCGGCCGGCGCTTCCGGTTCGGCTTGCGGCTCGGCGCGGCGACGGTTGCCGAACACTTCCGGCGTCGGCTCTTCCAGCACGGCGTCTTCCGCGCCGAAAGGATTGCCCAGCGGCGCGCTGACATGGCGGTTCTGCATCGCCTCGGCCAGCGCGCGCTGGAACTCCTCGACATCGGCGCGCGCGGCCGGCGTTTCTTCCTGCGCCGGCAGCGGCGGCGGCATCAGCAACTCGTCCGGCGGCGGGGCTTCCGCGCCGGCGCCCGGGTCGAAATCCGGCACTTCCAGTTCGAAATCGTCCAGTGCCTCGCTCTGTTGGGCGGGCGGCAGAACAGGCGGAGGAGCCGCGGCGCGCGGAGGCTCCGGCGGCGGCGCGTCCGCCACCACGAAATACTCGGTGGCGTTGAACACGTGCGAACAGCGCCCGCAGCGCACCAAACCATTGGCGGCCGCTAACTGGGCGTCATTGACCTTGAAGCGAGTCTGGCAACTGGGGCACTGTGTCGTATATGTCATACCGTGGGGCGTCGGATTCCTGTCAGTCTGGTCCATCCTTCGTCGAACACCGGAGCGTCCATCTGGAACCACTGTTCATAGATGGCGGACAGCTCTTCGGCCTGTTCGGCGAGAATGCCTGAAAGCACGATTCTACCACCGGTTTTGACATGGCTAGCCAGCAACTGGCCCAGCATGCGCAGCGGATTGGCCAGGATATTGGCCAGCACCACGTCGTAAACCGCTTCCGGGTTCTGGTCCGGCAGGCAGAAATCGGCCTTCACCTGGTTCTGCTCGGCATTGTCATGGCTGGCGCGCACCGCTTGCGGATCGATGTCCACGCCCAAGGCCGAGGCCGCGCCCAGCTTCAGCGCGGCGATGGCGAGGATGCCGGAACCGCAGCCGTAGTCCAGCACGCTTTCGCCGCCCTGCAGCTGGGCATCCAGCCATTGCAGACACAAGCGGGTGGTGGGGTGGCTGCCGGTGCCGAAGGCCAGGCCCGGGTCCAGTTGCAGATTGACCGCGTTGGGCGCCGGCGGCTCGTGCCAGGTCGGCGTGATCCACAGACGGTCGGAAATGCGGATAGGGTCGAACTGCGACTGGGTCAAACGCACCCAATCCTGCTCCTCCACCCGCTCCACGCTATAGCCCGGCAGCGTCAGCTCGCAGGCGGTGGCGGCGGCGGCGATCAGCAGCGCCACGTCGGCCGCTTCATCAAACAGGGTGATGATGCGGCTGCGGCTCCACAGCTTGTCCACCGGCTCGCCGGGTTCGCCGAAGATGGGCTCTTCGCGCTCGGTGCCGGCAAACGCGTCCTCGATCGCCGTGGACAGCGCGCCGGCGTCCATCAGCGCGTCGGCCAGACGCTCGGCTACGGTTGACTCAGCGTCAATGGTGGCTTGCAGCCATGCCATCAGGCTTCCCCTTTTTTCTGTTCGGCCAAGCGGTGCTCCAGGTAGTGAATGCTGGTGCCGCCGCGCTGGAAGGCCGAATCCAGGAACAATTGCTGGTGCAACGGGATATTGGTCTTGATGCCGGAAATCGAGATTTCCGACAGCGCCACCCGCATCCGCGCCATTGCCTGATCGCGGGTATCGCCATAGGCGATCAGCTTGCCCACCATGGAATCGTAATGCGAAGGCACGGTGTAGCCCTGGTAAATATGCGAGTCGATGCGGATGCCCGGGCCGCCGGCCGGGTGGTAGCTTTCGATCTTGCCCGGCGACGGCACGAAGGTGAACGGATCCTCGGCATTGATCCGGCACTCCATCGCATGGCCGCGCAGCACCACGTCCTTCTGTTTGTAGCGCAGCTTTTCGCCGGCGGCGATGCGGATCTGCTCCTGCACGATGTCGATGCCGGTGATCATCTCGGTCACCGGGTGCTCAACCTGCACGCGGGTGTTCATCTCGATGAAGTAGAACTCGCCGCGCTCGAACAGGAATTCAAAAGTGCCGGCGCCGCGGTAGCCGATGCGACGGCAGGCTTCGGCGCAGGCCTCGCCTATCTTCTGACGCTGCTTGTCGGTGATGCCCGGAGCCGGCGCTTCCTCGATGATCTTCTGGTGGCGGCGCTGCATCGAGCAGTCGCGCTCGCCCAGGTAGATGGCGTTGCCGTATTCGTCGGCCAGGATCTGGATTTCGATGTGGCGCGGCTCTTCCAGGAATTTTTCCATGTAGACGGTGGGATTGCCGAACGCCGCGCCGGCTTCGGTGCGGGTCATCTGCACCGAATTGATCAGCGCGCCCTCGGTATGCACCACGCGCATGCCGCGACCGCCGCCGCCGCCGGCGGCCTTGATGATCACCGGGAAACCGATCTTCTTGGCGATCTTGACGATCTCGGCCGGATCATCCGGCAGGGCGCCGTCGGAACCTGGCACGCAAGGCACGCCGGCCGCGATCATCGCGTTCTTGGCCGATACCTTGTCGCCCATCTCTCGGATGGTGTCCGGGCGCGGGCCGATGAACACGAAGCCGGACTGCTCCACGCGCTCGGCGAAGTCGGCGTTTTCCGACAGGAAGCCGTAACCCGGGTGGATGGCCTGGGAATCGGTGACCTCGGCGGCGGCGATCAACGCCGGCACATTGAGGTAGCTCTTGCCGCTGGGCGCCGGTCCGATGCAGACCGACTCGTCGGCCAGCTTCACGTACTTGGCTTCGCGGTCGGCCTCGGAATGCACCACCACGGTCTTGATGCCCATTTCGCGGCAGGCGCGCTGGATGCGCAGGGCGATTTCACCCCGGTTGGCAATCAGAATTTTTTCAAACATGGAATTCTCCGCTGGCGGGCTCCGCGGCCGGCCTTGTCGCCGGCGCGGCCGGAGCCGCCAATGCTGTCTTGGCAAACAACAAGGGCACAGACGCTGCGCCGTGCCCTGTTGCTAAGCCTGTCGTTTGGCGCTTACTCGATGATGAACAGCGGCTCGCCGAATTCCACCGGTTGGCCGTCCTCGACCAGGATGGCCTTGACCACGCCGGAGCGGTCGGCTTCGATCTCGTTCATCAGCTTCATCGCTTCGATGATGCACAAGGTATCGCCGGCGTTCACGCTCTGGCCCACCTCGATGAAGCTCTTGGCACCCGGGCTCGGCGAACGATAGAAGGTGCCCACCATCGGCGACTTCATCGCGTTCTTGTCATTGCTGACCGGCGCGGCGGCCTCGGCGGCCGGAGCGGCCACAGCGGCGGCTTGGGCGTTGGGCACTTGCAGAGCGGTCATCGGTTGAGCGTAGGCCATCTGCGGCGCGGCGGATACGCGGGTGATGCGGACTTTTTCTTCCCCCTCGGTCACTTCGAGTTCGGCAATGCCGGATTCCTCGACGAGATCGATCAGCTTCTTGAGTTTACGGAGATCCATTGATAATCCTTCGAGTGGGATATTCGGTAGAGTGGGTCAGGCCTGCGCGGCAAGACGCCAGATGGCGTGCGCAAGCGCCAGTTCATAGCCGTGGGCGCCGAGTCCGCAGATCACGCCGACCGCGAGGTCGGAGAAATACGAATGCTGACGGAACGGTTCGCGGGCATGAACGTTGGAAAGGTGGACTTCTATAAACGGCAGCTTCACCGCCGCCAGCGCATCGCGCAAGGCGACGCTGGTATGGGTGAAAGCCGCCGGATTGATCAGAATGAAAGCGGTGCCGTCATTCAGGCACTGCTGCACGCGATCTATCAGTACATACTCGGCGTTGCTCTGCAACGCGGACAACTCAAACCCCGCGGCGCTAGCCTGCTGTTCCAGCCGCTGGTTGATATCGTCAAGCGTTTCCCGGCCGTAGTGCTGCGGCTCCCGCTGTCCCAGCAGGTTGAGGTTGGGGCCATGCAACACAAGGATTTTTCCGGTCAAAGCCTGCTCCTGTTTATCATCTTGGGCGCGAGTTTGCCGCAATTCGCTGCAAGATGTCTAGCTTTTGCGTCATTTCAAACAGCCGTTTGGATGCAAAACGGCGACACGACTCGAGTCAAAGCACTAGTATCCACGGGCGTTTTTCCGCCTGGCAAGTTTTTACCAACTTGCCGAAAATCGATGTTGATTCAGCGCAAATCCCGCCATACCCCGCACAAGCTGATGCCGGCCGGCGGCGGCACGGGTATAATTTGCCGATTCTGAATCTTTTACGTCTTATGCAGCTTTCCGACTTCGACTACCACCTGCCCGAGCAACTGATCGCCCAGCACCCTCCGGCGGAGCGCGGCGCCAGCCGCTTGTTGCACGTTGCCGGCCAAAACCGCGCCGACCTGCGCTTCAGCGACTTCATCGACCACATCAGCCCCGGCGACGTGATGGTGTTCAACGACACCCGCGTGATCAAGGCGCGGCTGTTCGGCGAAAAAGCCAGCGGCGGCAAGGTCGAGGCGCTGATAGAACGCGTGCTGGACGCGCACACCGCGCTGGCCCATGTGCGCGCCTCCAAATCGCCCAAGCCCGGCACCCGGCTGATCTTCGCCGAACGCTGGGAGGCCGAGATGGTAGAACGTCACGGCGAGCTGTTCAAGCTGCGCTTCCTGGCCGAGGACAATCTGTTCGACATCCTGGAAGCCTCCGGCAAGCTGCCGCTGCCGCCTTATATAGAACGCGGCGCCGGCGACGAGGATGACGAGCGCTACCAGACCGTCTACGCCCGCGAGCGCGGCGCGGTGGCCGCGCCCACCGCCGGCCTGCACTTCACCGAAGACATGCTGGAACAGCTGCGCGCCAAGGGCGTGCACCTGGCCTACGTCACCCTGCACGTCGGCGCCGGCACCTTCCAGCCGGTGCGAGTGGACAATATCGCCGAGCACAAGATGCACAGCGAAATCTACGAAGTGCCGGAAGCCACCCGCGCGCTGATCGCCGAGGCCCACGCCAGCGGCCGCAAAGTGCTGTCGGTGGGCACCACCAGCATGCGCGCGCTGGAATCCGCCGCGCGCGGCGGCGAACTGGCGGCCGGCTGCGGCGAAACCGACATCTTCATCACCCCGGGCTACCGCTTCCGGGTGGTGGACCGCCTGCTGACCAATTTCCACCTGCCCAAGTCCACGCTGCTGATGCTGGTGTCGGCTTTCGCCGGTTACGAGGAAATGCGCGCCGCCTACCAGCACGCGGTGGAGCGGGAATATCGCTTCTTCAGCTATGGCGACGCCATGCTGCTGGAACGCAAAGACTGATACGCGGCTTGACCGTTTAGGAGCACCCATGTCCGGACTCACCCCTGGCGCAGCGGCGCCGCAGGAAATCCAGCTTCACGCGGTATCGCGCGTGCTGGAAATCAGCTTCGACGACGGCGCGCGCTTCGAACTGCCCTGCGAATACCTGCGCGTCTACTCGCCTTCGGCGGAAGTGCGCGGCCACGGCGCCGGCCAGGAAGTGCTGCAAGTGGGCAAGCGCCATGTCGCCATCACCGCGCTGGAGCCGGTGGGCCATTACGCGCTGAAGATCACCTTCGACGACGGCCACGACAGCGGCCTCTACAGCTGGCAATACCTTTACGAGCTGGGCGCCAAGCGCGACCAGTACTGGCAGGATTACCTCAACCGCCTCGCCGCCGCTGGCGCGAGCAGGGAGTGACCATGGACAAGACGACCCACTTCGGCTTCAAGACCGTTGCCGAAAGCGAAAAAGCCGCCAAGGTGGCCGATGTGTTCCACTCGGTGGCCAAGAAATACGACGTGATGAACGACCTGATGTCCGGCGGCCTGCACCGGGTGTGGAAGCACTTCACCCTGACCACCTCCGGCGTCAAGGCCGGCGACAAGGTGCTGGACATCGCCGGCGGCACCGGCGACCTGTCGCGCGGCTGGGCCAAGCGCGTGGGCAAGAGCGGCGAAGTGTGGCTGACCGACATCAACAGCTCGATGCTGACCGTGGGCCGCGACCGGCTGCTGGACGACGGCCTGGTGCTGCCGGTGTCCTTGGCCGACGCCGAGAAGCTGCCCTTCCCCGACAACTACTTCGACGCGGTGTCGGTGGCTTTCGGCCTGCGCAATATGACCCACAAGGACGCGGCGCTGAAGGAAATGTGCCGGGTGCTGAAGCCGGGCGGCAAGCTGATGGTGCTGGAGTTCTCCAAAGTGTGGAAACCGCTGTCGCCGTTCTACGACTTCTACTCCTTCAAGGCGCTGCCGGTGATGGGCAAGCTGGTGGCTAACGACCCCGACAGCTACCAGTACCTGGCCGAATCCATCCGCATGCATCCCGATCAGGAAACGCTGAAGCAGATGATGCTGGACGCCGGCTTCGGCAAGGTGGATTACCACAATATGAGCGGCGGCGTGGTGGCGCTGCACAAGGGCTACAAGTTCTAAGAACCTGTTTACGATCTGCCGCGCGCCGGCGGAGACCTTGCGCGAGCGTCCGCTTCGAAATACTCATGCGGCGCACGGAGACTCCACGCCTGGTCTCGCCCTAGCTCACGGGATCGTGAACACGCTCCAAGCCCCCCTTAACCATCCACGCACGGAGACAGCGCATGGGCATCCAGATAGCCGCATTCAACCACCTGTTGAACCAGCACCCGGCGGTGCGGGCGGAACTGGCCGCGCACGCCGGACGGCGCATCGCCGTGGCGCTGCCGCCGCTGCAAGTGGCCGGCGTGCTCACCGATGAAGGCTGGCTGGCCGCCTGCGAGGGCGAGCCGGAAGCCACCGTCCGCCTCAAGCACGCCGCCGCGCTGGCGGCGGTGGCCGGGCGCGACCCGGCGCTGAACGATGTCCAGTTCAGCGGCGACGCCGAACTGGCCGCCGCCGTCGGCCGCCTGCTGGGCCGCCTGCAATGGAACGCCGCCGAGGACCTGTCGCGGCTGGTGGGCGACACCGCCGCCCAGCGCGCGGAAACCCTGGCGCGCGGCCTGCTCGGCTTCAAGGGCCAAGTGGCCTGGCGGCTGGCCGCCAACTGGGTGGAGCACCTGCGCGAGGAAACGCCGGTACTGGCCAGCCGCCGGCTGGTGCAAGGCTTCATCGCCGAAGTCGACGCGCTGCGCGACGACGCCGGCCGCCTGGAAAAACGCCTGGCGCGGCTGCGGGCCGCGCTGCAACAAGAACAGACAAAGGCCTGACGGCACATGCGGATTTCGCGCTTCTTCAAGATCGTTTCCACCTTCTACCGCTTCGGCCTGGACGACTTCCTGGAAGGTCACTCCAAACTCGGCATCGTCCACAAGCTGTTCGGCCTGCTGCCGCTGCGCCGCGACACCAGCGCGCCGCTGCCGCAACGGGTGCGGCTGGCGCTGGAAAGCCTGGGCCCCATCTTCGTCAAATTCGGCCAGGTGCTGTCCACCCGCCGCGATCTGCTGCCGCCGGACTACGCCGACGAACTGGCGCGGCTGCAAGACCGAGTGCCGCCCTACGACGGCCTGCTGGCGCGCGAGGTGATTGAACGCAGCCTGGGCCGCAAGGTGGACGAACTCTACCTCGACTTCGACAACACCCCGGTGGCCAGCGCCTCGGTGGCCCAGGTGCACAAGGCCTGGCTGCGCCAGCCCGATGGCGGCCGCGGCCGCGAAGTGGCGGTCAAGGTGCTGCGCCCCGGCATCCAGCCGGTGATCGAGCAAGACCTGGCGCTGATGGCCACGCTGGCCGGCTGGGTGGAAAAACTGTTCACCGACGGCAAGCGGCTGAAGCCGCGCGAAGTGGTGGCCGAGTTCGACAAATACCTGCACGACGAACTGGACATGATGCACGAGGCAGCCAACGCCTCGCAGCTGCGTCGCAACTTCAAGAACTCGGACATGCTGATCGTGCCCGAGGTATTCTACGACTACACCAGCCGCGACGTGCTGACGCTGGAATGGATGCACGGCATCCCGGTGGGCCAGGTGGACCGGCTGCGCGAAGCCGGCGTGGACCTCACCAAGCTCAGCCGCTACGGCGTGGAAATCTTCTTCACCCAAGTGTTCCGCCACGGCTTCTTCCACGCCGACATGCACCCGGGCAATATCTTCGTCGCCGCCGACGGCCGCTACATCGCGCTGGACTTCGGCATCGTCGGCACCCTGACCGACACCGACAAGCACTACCTGGCGGTCAACTTCCTCGCCTTCTTCAACCGCGACTACCACCGCGTCGCCACCGCCCACATCGAATCCGGCTGGGTGCCGAAAGACACCCGCGCCGAGGAACTGGAAGCGGCGGTGCGCACCGTGTGCGAACCCATCTTCGAAAAGCCGCTGTCGGAAATCTCCTTCGGCATGGTGCTGCTGCGCCTGTTCGAAACCAGCCGCCGCTTCAATGTGGAAATCCAGCCGCAACTGGTGCTGCTGCAAAAGACCCTGCTCAATATCGAAGGCCTGGGCCGCCAGCTGGACCCCAATCTGGACCTGTGGGACACCGCCAAACCCTTCCTGACCAAGTGGATGAACGAGCAGATAGGCTGGCGCGGCCTGCTGCGCACGCTGAAGCACGAAGCGCCGCAATGGGCCACTACCCTGCCCACGCTGCCGCGCAAGCTGAATGACGCGCTGTCCTCCGCCAACAGCGAGCTGCTGATCAGCGGCTACATCCAGCTGATGCGGGAACAGAAGCGCCAGAACTGGCTGCTGGCGCTGATCGCCATCCTGCTGGCGGCCTTGCTGTTGAAAAACTGGCTCTGACTCACAGCTCGCGCAGCGCCGTGCCCTCCGCCGGCTTGCGCAGCCAGCCCTCCAGCAGCTTGTAGCTGTCCAGATCGAAGGACGGCGCCCCCTCCAGCGGGCCGCCGTCGCCCTGGCGCGAACCCAGATAGCACCAGCGGTCGAACACATGCTCGGCGCGCTCGCCGGTCACCTCATCGGTTTCCACCACCGCGATCGCGCCGGCGAACGGCCAGGCCTTCACCTTCAGCTTGGCCAAGGCGCCCAACAGCCGGATATTGTGCACCTCCGCCGGCTCGCGGCCGATGCAGGCGCCGCGGCAGCGGCCCAGCTTCAAAGCCGCGCACGGCGCACCCTTGCGGCTGGTCACCGCCTCCACCCCCAATACCGACTGACACAGCGCGTTGCCCAGCGCGATTTCCGCCAGAATCTTGCGCGCCTCGCGCGCATGGCGGAACAAACCGTACAAATCCGCGGTGCGACTGAAATCCAGCTCGCGCGCGTACACCACCTTGGGACGGGTGAAGCCACCCTCCGTCTCCAACTGAATGGAACACAGCTCCGGGCTCAGCTTGCCGCGGTGATTATGCTGCGGCTTCAAGGCGTGGATCAGCCGCAGTTCCAGCAAATGCGCGCCGAACTCGCCCAGTGTCTCCCGCCACTCCACCCGGCCGATGGGCTCGCCGATATGCACTTCGCGGCTCTTGCCGCCGCCCTTGACCGCGGCGAAATGCGCCAGCACGCGGGTGCGCAGATTGCTGCCCTTGCCCACGTACAAGGGCTTGCCGTCCTCGCCGTACAGCGTGTACACCCCCGGCACATCCGGCAGCAGCTCCAGCTGCTCCTGCAAGGCCGCCGGCAGGCCGGCCAGTTCCGGCGGCGCGGCCAATACCGCCGCCATCGCCGCGCCCACGGCCGCCGCGCCCAGCTCCTGATTGGCGATGCCGAGGAAACGGTGCACCGCCTCCGCGTCCGCCAGCGCCCGGTGCCGTTCCGGCAGGCGGATGTCGTGGCGCTCGATCAAGCTATCCAGGCTGTGCTTGAAAAACTGCGGATACAAGCGGCGCGACAGCTTCACCGTGCACAGCGACTGGCTCTGGAAGCGCAGGCCGGCGCGGCGGAATTCGTTCTTCAAAAAGCCATAGTCGAAACGCGCGTTATGCGCCAGGAACAAACGGCCGGACAACATCGTCAGCAAGCGTTCCGCCAGATCGGCGAAGCTCGGCGCCGCCGCCACCATGGCGTCGGAAATGCCGGTCATGTTCTCGATAAAGGGCGGGATGGGCTGGCCGGGATTGACCAGGGAGCTGAAGCGCTCCACCCGGTCGCCGTCGATCAGGATCACCCCCACCTCGGTGATGCGGTCGCGGCTGATGTGGCCGCCGGTGGTTTCCAGATCGACGATGGCGCAAGGCTGGGCAAACAGAGGATTCAATATCTCGCTTTCGGAGGCGACGCGCGGCTCGCGGCGCGGGGACTCATGGGGATGCTGATTACACTATAGCCGCCGGCGGCCGGCGACATCGATCGCGGCATTCTACCGCAAGCGCTACTTCGCCTTCACCACCGGCACCTCATTCCAACGCGTGGTATAGGCCGGCGACAGCAAATCCTGCTTCATCTTCCAGCCCTGCTCCAGGCCTTCGGCCAACAGCTTGACCGTGCCGCGCCCCATGCGGCGGTTGATCGCATCCATCGCCGCCATCAGGCGCTGGCTCTTTTCATCCTCCGCCGGCCCGGCGAACAGATCGCCCTGCGCCTTGTCCGCGTCCACCAATTGCCAGGCCATCACCCCGCACTTCTGATAAGTGGCGCCGGGCCGCCATAAACGCTCCAGCGCCAACAAGGCCGCCTTCACCAGCGCGCGGCTATCGGCGCTGAGCGGCAGCAGCGGCACCACCTCGCTATCGCTCTGCACCGTGCCCAGCTGGTACACGCCGCGCTGCAAACTCACTTGCAGAAAAGTGGCCAGCGAGCCCTGGCGCCGCAAGCGCTCCGCCACCATGGCCGCGTGCATCGCCACCGCCTCGCGCGCCTCCTCCAGCCGCGTCACCTTGTGGCCGAAGGAACGCGTGGACATCAAGGACTGCCGTGGTGGCAACGCCTCTTCCAGGCTCAGGCAGGACAGGCCGTCCAATTCGTCGGCGATGCGCGCCACGGTGACGCCGAAACGGCGGATCAACCAATCCCGGTCCGCCTCCGCCAGCGCCGCCGCGTGGCCGATGCGCTCCAGCCGCAGCTTGGCCGACAGCTTGCGGCCCACGCCCCAGATCTCCTCCACCGGCACCATGGCCAGCAAGGCCAGCCGCTCGCTCGCGTCCAGCGCCTGCAAATTCATCACCCCGTCGCGGGACGGGTCCAGCTTGGCCAGGTGGTTGGCCAGCTTGGCCAAGGTCTTGCTGGGGCCGATGCCGACGCACACCGGCAAGCCCAGGCCGCGCAACATCGTGTCGCGCATCTGCTGCGCCAGCCGCGTCGGTTCCGGCTCGCCGCTGATGTCCAGGAAGCACTCGTCTATCGAATACACCTCCTGCGCGCGCGCGAAGCCGGCCAGCAGACGCATCGCGCGGCCGGACAAATCGCCGTACAGGGTGTAGTTGGAGGAAAACACCGCCACCCCCAATTGCTCCAGCCGCGCCCGCTGCTGAAAATAGGGCGCGCCCATCGGCACGCCCAAGGCCTTGGCCTCGGCCGAGCGCGACACGATGCAACCATCGTTATTGGACAGCACCACGATGGGCACGCCGGCCAGGCGCGGATTGAATACCCGCTCGCAGGAGGCATAGAAGGAGTTGCAATCGACTTGGGCGTAACAGGATGGCATGGCGGCGCGCGGCGGCTTGGGGATCATTGCAGTGTAGCGCCTGAGCGCGGCCGCGCGCGAGCGCGATCATGAGGCGGCAGGCGCCGCCCCTTTACGGTTCAAGCGATCAGGCCTCGCGCAGGCTGCGCGCCGTCTCTTCGCGGATCAGGTCCAGCGCATTGTGGTACTCGTCCAGCGCCCAGCGCGCCAGCCGGCACACCCCGGCGGCCTGGGCGCCTTCCTCCGCCTCCGCCTGCGTGCCCAGCCGCGTCGCCACTTCCAGCGCCGGGCGCAGCATTTCCAGGGCTTCCAACCCCAGTTGGCTGGCTTCCAATACGCGGCCCAGCAATTGCTGCCGCGTCACCGTTTCGCACGCTTGACTCATGGTCTGCCCTCCTGTGACGAGGACTTCGGATTAAAAGAAAGGGAAAGGGGAAAAGGGAAGAATCGCATCGCGGCCTCCATGTCGTTTCCTGAGAGAAGGCCTGCCCGGACAGCAGGTTTGAGCAGGCACGTGACAAGGGTAGAAGACCGGTTTACTAGACCAAGACCGGCAGCCACAAGGGCTCCTTGCCACGGCCTGCCCCGAATGAGCATGACGTGGCAGCAGGCGTAGCTGTATCCAGTCGGACGCGGCTAGCCTGCGGTCTAGTAATTCGATTGGGCTTCTACTCCCGGCGCAGCGTTATTCGGCGCAGCGCGAGGCTCAGGGTACTGAGGCGGGCCGGGAGCGTCAAGAGAACGCGGGCCTCAAGGCAAGCCAGGAAACAATGCTTGAGCAGTCCCCGCCGCCCGAGGCACGCAAAGGTTCGAGCCGAAGATTTCGCCCCCCGTCTGATCTCAATGAAAACGGACGCGCGATCCCGCCTCCCTGTTGGCCCGGCACGACAACCGCGGCCGGCCCATGCGCGGCCGGCTAAATTTTTTTGGAAAAAGGATTGACACTTAAAAAGCGAATCTATAGTATTCCGCTTCTCGCAAGACACAACGTCTCGCGAAACAGCGCACCCGTAGCTCAGTTGGATAGAGTATCTGGCTACGAACCAGAGGGTCGG